>DASPKH010000109.1:0-4040 GCA_035628175.1 Patescibacteria group bacterium | reverse complement strand
GAGAAATTCAAAAGAACAAATGTAAGGACTAGGAATATTTTCATAACTTTTTACCGGTTTTTAAAGGCATTACGCAGCGCACGCGGAGTATTAATCAGAGAAAATGCAAAGAGTTATGAAAAAGTTCGGTATTTTAAAACTTACCTTTTTAAAACCGGTGTTTTCACCGTCAGCGACACCGTGCGGCAATAATAACGGCCTTCCGGCAGCGAATTGTCGTATGGCAGCATGGACGCGCCGGTTCCGGTAACGGATGTAATTTTCGTTTCGGGTTTGAGCTGCAGGAGATATTTCTGCACGATGTCGGCGCGCTGCTGCGAGAGCTGCACGTTGTATTTCGCCTCGCCGAGCCGGTCTGTCGAGCCGACGATGGTGGCCTGAGACGTTGGCTTTATGGCTTCATTCACAAATTGATTCACCATCAGCTTATTGAGCGGCGTGATTTCCGCCTTGTCAAAATCAAACACGATAAGGCTCAGGCGCCCAAGTTCAAACTGGTTTTGCGTTTTTAAAAACGGGAATGGGCATTGCGCAGTAATCACGCTGCCGTCGTTCTGAATAACCTGGATTTCTCCACGCAGCGAGTCCAGCGATTCGACTTCCGTTCCGATATCGGAGAGCGTGGTCTGCGCGAGCGAAAGCGAAATTTCCTTCGGCGGAACTCCCTCGTGGCGCTGAATTGCCACGAGTTTATCTTTATAAAAAATCGAAATGTCCCACGCCTGCGCTTTTTCAGGGTTTACAATATCAACAGAAAATTTCTGTTCGTCCTCTACGGGTACTAATTCCTGGAAGCGCGAATGCACGACGGGCGCAAGTATTTTCGGGTCGTTTGAAAAAATTTCCACGCGGCGGTTTTCCTCATTACCCTCGGCATACATCGCGCTCGAAGCCAGTTCGGGAACGTCGCGCGTTTGAATAGAAATTCGCTCAGGCGCAATTTTCCATTCCTTTTTTAAAATCTCGGCAATGTTCGTAGCGCGCGTTTCTGCCAGTTTTTTTCGTTCTTCCCCTTTTAAAAACTCGCGGCCGTCGGTCGTTCCGGTAAGCGTGATTTTCGCCGATGGGTTTTCCTGGAGCCGCTTGCCAACGATGTTTAAAAGGTTGTAATAAATCGGCAGCGTACTTTTTAAAAGCTCTGTTTCTTTAAAACTTTCCCGGTTCGAAATATTATGAATATATTGCGGTCGAAGCTCCGTGCGCGTGGAATCGAAGAAAATGTAGGGGAGTAGTGGGAAGGTCTGCGTGACAATTGTTTCCTGCACTTCGAGCGGTTTTGTATTGATGGACTGTACGACGAGCGGCGGCTGCGGTGCAACGGGAATTTCGCGTTCCGGCTGTAGTTGGGGCGCGGTTCCTTTAAAAACTCCGTAGCGGATTCCGACGGACGCCTGGACCATATTCGTGCGCCAGTCGTCGGCCGCGATGACAGAATTTAAACCTTTGCGATAGGAAATTTCACCGTTGATAAACAAGTCGTTTTGAAAAGGGAATTCTGCGCCGAGCGCTGCAATGGCGCCGTATGCCGTTCCCGCACCCACGATTTCGCCATTGCCGGTAATTCGTCGTTTGGTATCGTCAGAATACAGCGCGAAATTCGGCGAAGCGATTTGCTCATATTGCTCATAATTCGTGCCCGCAATCGGATTTCCCGCATCAAAAGCAAAGCGCGTATAGACGGGCAGCCACGCGAATGGCTGGATTCTCACGCCAATGTCAAGCAGCACATATTTTAAACCGCCAATGTAGTTGTGGTCGCGCACGAGTGGTTCGTAGGTTCTCGTGTCGGCATTATACACCTGGAAATTATTGTCGTTTGTCGTTTGCAATTCCACAGGCCGTGCGCTGAAGAGAATTCGCCCCGACGCCTGCAAAAACTCGGGAAAATATAGTTCAGGGAAAAGCACATAATCCGCCGAAATTCCCACAAAATAGCCATTCGCTGTTCCGTTTTTAAACGTGCCGCAGTCGCTCGCTCCGGGGATGATTGAAAGCGTAGTTTGATTTTGAATATAGGAATAGCCGCCGAGGACGCCGATGTAATATTCAGGAATTTTTACAGTCGTACGCGGAAACTGTGAATCCTGTGCAGTCATTTTGAAAGCGCTGAACATTATCCAAAAAAGAATACAACATGCGGAGCGAAGGAGCATGATTTTTAAAAAGAAATAGGTGAAGACTATTAACGGCTGCTTTTAAAAACTGTGGTGTAACTGTATGACGAATTACTTTTAAAAACCGCTGAATGTTCCTGTTGAGGAAGCCGGAATTTTAAAAATAGTTACAAAGATGAGATGTTTTTAAAAAGAAAAAATCCCAAATCTTTGTAGGATTTGGGATGATAATTGAGGGGATTATCCTTTGAAAAAATCAATCATTTTCTGCGCATGACTTATTTGCATCCGCTTCAATTTCCACTGGGTAATTGCCCGTAAAACACGCCGTGCAGTAGTCGCAGCCCTTGTCGTGTGGAACAGAATCCATCAGCATATCAACCGAAAGATAATGCAGCGAATCTACATGAATTGCTTCGCCGACATGCTCTTCATCGTCGTGATAATTTGCAATAAGCTCACTACGCGTCGGAAAGTCCATACCATAGAAACATGGGTATTTTATCGGCGGCGACGTGATGCGCATATGCACTTCACGCGGGCCGGCCTCGCGGATGAGCTTAACGAGCGATTTTGATGTGGTGCCTCGAACGATTGAGTCGTCAATTACAACAACTTTTTTGTCTTCGAGCACGCCACGAACGGTGTTGAATTTCGTTTTTACTTTGAATTCGCGGTTATTTTGTCCCGGCGAAATAAACGTGCGGCCAACGTAATGACTGCGGATCAGGCCAATTTCAAATTTGGAATTGATACCCATTTTCCGGCTAGAATCAGCATAACCAAGCGTCGCTGTTGTTGCGCTATCAGGAACGCCGATGACAGTAACTTTTTCTTCTTCATTGTCAGGATAGATCGGGCTCTCAACCGCTAGATTCTTACCAAGCTTGCGGCGGATCTTATCCACGCTATGACCGTAAATATGGCTGTCCGGCCGCGAAAAATAGATATATTCAAAAATGCAGTGCTTGGCTTCCGGCGTTTCGTCAATGATTTTTAAAGAGGTAAATTCGCCGGTTTCAAGCGTGTGTTGATCAATAACGATCATTTCATTGTGCTGCACATCGCGGATATATTCAGCGCTGATAATATCAAAAGCACAAGTTTCGGATGCGACGACATACGCATATGTGCCATCGTCGTTTTTAATTCTGCCAATTGCCAGCGGGCGAATTCCGTGCGGGTCGCGCGCTGCGATAAGCGAATTTTCCGTCTGTACTAAAATCGAATACGCACCGCGTGTTGTTTGAAAAGCCTCGCGGATCTGTTCGATCTGCGTTTCCTTGCGGCTGCGCGCGATGAGATGAAGGAAAAGTTCGCTGTCGGTGGACGTTTGAAAAATCGCGCCTGCATCCTGGAGCTCCCTGCGTAGTGCACGCGTATTCGTCAGGTTGCCATTATGCGCAATCGAAATATTGCCCTGCCGGTAAATCATGTGAAACGGCTGGATATTCGCTAGCGAATTCGCGCCTGTGGTGGAGTAGCGCGTGTGCCCGATGGCAGAAACGCCGCGTAGCTTATTGGTGAGAATACTCCCGTCCTCAAAAACATCCAGCACATGGCCTTCGCCGCGATGCAGCGCCTGGCGCATTTTGCCTTTTTCGTTGTCAAAATATGAAGAAACAATGCCAGCTGCTTCCTGCCCGCGGTGCTGAAGCGCATGCAGAGCGTAATACGTCATGACTGATGCCTGCGGGTGATTAAAAACTCCTGCTATTCCGCACATATTATATGGTTCTCTTGTAGCTGAATGCTTTAAAAAAGGTGGCTTTTAAAACTGTGTGTTGAAACAGAATACAAAAATACGAATAAAACTTTGCGCGGCGATTGTTATTGAGAAATTAGGTGAGTTTTTAAAAGCATTAGTATAAAAATATCACAATTCGTACAAGGTGTTAATCAAAAATCTGCCGCTGGATACTGCTG
>DASPKH010000108.1:0-15071 GCA_035628175.1 Patescibacteria group bacterium | reverse complement strand
ATTAATCATTCCATAACCGGCGATCACAGCGCGTGAGCCGATTGGGAGTTCATGAAGCTGAAGTGGCGTTTTCATATATTTATAAAACTTTTGAGTCGCAAGATCCGGTGATTTTCTAAAACGATATTACTAACGTTTTGCTCTTATTCTTATTTAGAACAAATCTACATAAAGTTTCCGACTTTTAAAAGCTTTTTTAGATTAAATACAAATAAGAATTCTTGACAAGAAAAAAGCCACATTTTTAAAAATGCGGCTTTTAAAGAAAATCAAGCTTCTGAGAGAGTTATCGTAGATACGAAAAGCTTTGAATAAGTCGCGTCTCAGGAGAGCGAAGGTTTAAAAAATATAAACCCTCGATAAAATTAATATCTGAAGCCTTCACAAGAACAGAATGATGGCCACCTGGTAGTTTTTTCTCTAGCAGTACTGCAATTTCACGTCCAAGGGCATCATAAATCGAAATTACAACGGGTACATCAAAAGGAAGATAGAATTCAAAGATGCTTTCTTCTATAAATGGGTTTGGGTAACCTGAGCGGAGGTAAAAACCATTATAATTACTTTCGCCTGCTACATGGGTTACAATATTAACTCTACTCGCCTCAGATACAATATCACCGCACTTATTAGATACCTTCACACTATAAACCCCAGCATCAGCCTGAGAGATATTCCCTTTTGAATAGGTATCGGAAGTTGCACCTGGAATAGGATTACCGTTCAATAACCATTGATAATATTCGGCATTATTTGCTCTTACCTGTAAAAGTAAATCGGAGCCTGGCGAAAGGGCGATATTATGTGGTTGTGTTATAATTTCCGGCACATCTATTATTTCAACAGTGGCTACCGAGGATCTGATTTGATAACATGCATTACTAATTATAACAGAATAGTGGCCCGGCTCAGATACCATTAAACTTTTAGAGGTTTGTCCTGTAAGAGTTACGCCGTTCTTTTCCCACTCATATCTTAATCCTGATCCTGTGGCCTGGCTACTGAGGACGATGTTTCCCCCTTTACAAAGTGACCCTGACGTTGGTTGCCTAGTAATTGCCGGTGGCTCTAAAATTGAAACTGCTGCTGTGTTTGAGAGAGCCTGATCACATGAATTAGAAACTACAACAGAATAATTACCGGGTTCAAAAGCGGTATAGGTACTGGATACGGCCCCCTCAATAATTACACTATCCCTCATCCATTGATATGCAAGATCATCTCCACCGGTTGCTTCTACTGTTAAAACAGCACTTTTGTCTTCGCAAATGAATTCAGAAACAGGCTGAGTGATAATAGCGACCTCTGGCTGTTTTTCCACAGTAATAGTATCTGAATAGGCTATCCCACAGGTATTGCTCACAGTGACAGAGTACTGGCCGGGTTCCCAAGTATGAACAAGGGATAGTTGAGCAAAAACATCTTGTCCATCCTTTTTCCATTGATAATAAAGATCAGAACCTGATGCATGAACTTGCAAAGGGAATGGCTGTTTATCGCATACTACCCCGGCAACAGGTTGAGAAAGAATGACAGGAGGTAATAGTTCAGTAACATAAACCATCTGTGTACTAATCTGGCCGCAGAAATTAGTAAGTACTGCGGAATAGTCGCCTTCCTCCATGGCCATATATTCGGAAGTAACCGCCCCAGGAATATCTATTCCATTCTTCTTCCATTGATAAGACAAATCTGTACCTATTGCCGCTACTCTGAGCGCTACAGCCTCGCCTTTGCAAAAACTGACTGCAGCTGGCTGCTTCAGAATAGAGGGCGTAATGCTTACTGTAAGTTGAGCTGATGATGAAGTAATTGGCTTATTAGGAAAGCCTGTGGATACCTTCACAAAGTACGTTCCGGCATCTGATGAATCAGGACTAGTAATTTGTAAAGACGACATTGTAGCACCGCTCAATCTTCCATTATTAACCAATGGTCGGTTATCCTTATACCATTGATACTGAATTTGTTCGGCCTCACCCGTTCGCCGAACTTCTACAGCGAAAACCCTGGTGGCCATTCCTGAGCAAACACTTACCGAAAGTGGCTGCTGAGTGATTTCTACACCAATCGCATAGGACAGAGCTTTAAAGGCATTTAATCTACCGTGGCCATAAAATCTATCCCAGCCAGGTGTATCCTCGGTATTATTTCCAATACCGTCATCAGCGGTAACCTCAAGAATGCGTTTTATCTCAGCCGGCGTCCGGTACGTATTTCGGGAAAGAAGCAATGATGCGACCCCTGTCACATGTGGTGCCGCAAACGAGGTACCGCTCCAGTAGACATCATAATTCGTATTTGATGTATGATGGGTGCTATAGATATACTGTCCCGGCGCTACGACCGATATATAATTGTTGTAATTACTCCCGCTGGCCTGATCCCAGAAAAAAGGTACAGCGCGGGTATCATCAGGATTGGTGGCACCAACTGCAATGACTCCGGTATAAGCAGCGGGATAGCGGCGAATGCTATTGTTGACATTTCCCATACTGGCGACAATTACAACACCATTATTTAGAGCATAATCAATTGCATTTTTTAAAGTTATAGAACTATCCTGCGAAGATAAAGACATATTAACGAGCTTCGCCCCATTATTAACAGCATAGTATAAAGCCTCCGCCCACCAGGAATGATTGCCCTGGGCATTCTGATTAAGGCCTTTGACGATCATTAATCTGGAATTCCAGTTTATTCCAGCAATACCAATACCATTATTACCATTAGCCCCAATTATCCCTGCTACGCTGGTACCGTGGCCATTATCGTCTACTGGCAAATTATCTGAATTTACAAAATCCCATCCTGTAATATCATCAATATACCCGTTCTCATCATCATCAATCCCATTGTTTGGAATCTCTGCCGGATTTTTCCAAATTCTGCCTGCGAATTCAGGATGATCAAGTTTTGTCCCACTATCAATTATTCCTATAATCAGATTGCTATCTCCCTGCTCCAGGGCCCAGGCTTCTTCCACTTTTATATCAGCTCCTTTCTTAGGAGCACCAACGGAAAAATTCCCCGTATTTTTTAAAGCCCACTGCCGCGAATATCTGGCATCATCAGGTGTCAGGCCATCTGCTCCACCAACTTTATCCTCCTCAGCATAATCAATCTCTCCGGTCCGATAATACTCTGAAATTACCTGTCGAATATCTGTTCCGGCTTGAAAGCTGATAACATACACAGGCTTCGTGATTATCTTTCCTGTGGCAAGCAGATGTGACTGGATAGCCTTATGCAGTAGACTTACTCGATCTACTGCAACATTGCCTGTTGAAATGTGATCTTGCGGGGATGGGTGTTGCGTTAAAGGACTTTTAAGCTGTAGAATAATCTGAATATCTTTTTCTTTGACCTGCTGCGAATATGTTAATGCAGTTGAAAAGAGTACAAAAAAGGTAACAATGTATTTCATCGGTACAATGTTAAATGTGGATTTAAAAAATATGAGCTGTATGTTTTTTAAAGAAACAACGAAACTCAATAATAAATGCCATCTTTTTTTTGTAAGTATATTAATTGTTTGCTATTTAATTCAACATCAGAACAATAAAAACATATGTATTGGACTTATTGCAATTCAAATAAAAAAAGCCGCATTTTTTTCAAACGCAGCTTTTAATAACGATCTTTAAAATTAGCTTAAATTCCTGTTCTCGGCTTGAAAGTGAATTTTTTAATAACAACTTCGGCCGTTAAACCATTGCTCGGCGCGTCGCCGTAACCATCGAAGTTTGCGTCATGCAGCCATAGGTTCATGTGAACTTTTGTCGTTGTGCCGGGGCGTGGAATGACAACCGGATCGCTCGAGCGACCGCCTTCAATTTTCTGGCGCGCAATCGCCGTGTTGTAAAAGCTCCACTCGCCTGCCAGCCATTGTGTCGGGAAGCCGTGATCATAGTAGCTTTTAAAAACAACATCTGTCGGCGACCATGTAAACCCATGGGTAGAATAATCACCAGTGAGTAAAAAGCCCGCTGGATTGATGTCCCGCTCAGGATAAATCCCGCCATTGGTTGGCTGTACGGAATACTGGAGCGATGGCGCGTTCGTATAGCCCCATTTTGCGAATTCTATATCAATTTCCGAATTGCCATCTGTCTGGAATGTGTTATTGTCCCAGGTAAACATACCAAAAACTACATTTTTATCAAGTTTGTCCGGCTGACTTGCCGTATAAAACACATACTCACCGTAGCCGAAATTCTGCTCTGAAAGCACTTCCGCCGAAATCCATTTGCCGTTAACTTTTGTGATTTTCAGGTGAAGCTGGCCTTGCGAATCAACCCACACATTATCTACGCTGTTTGAAAAAACATTCAGGCCGGGGCCGGTGTAGGTCGTGCTATTGCGAACGATCCAGCGATAACCGGAAAATTCGATAATGCGGTCGCCCTTCACAGGCTGATTTTTTTTACCAAGAGTTTCGTCCACAGGTGTGTCAATAATTTCCTTTTCCAAAACAGGTTGATAATCAGAAGCAGGGAGCACATCTGCCGGATCGGTACATGATGAAAGCCACAAAGAAGCGCAAAGAGCAAGAACCGGAAGAAGTGATTTCGTATAGACAGTTTTCATTGAAGTACGAAGATTGTGTGGTGATTTTTTCGTACCACAAACATACGTACTAATACAGATTCCTACAAGGTAATTTATTCGCAATCGTTTGTAAGATTTGCACTTACAACTATTTTTTTCCTTTTTTCTTCTTTTCCTTTTTTGGCTTTTCGTATGCTTTTATCTTTGCAACCGCCGGTTCATCCAAACGCCCATTGAGACGCTCGTTAAAATCCAGGTACTCAATTTTCACACTATCCTTATGCACAGCCAGGTAGCCCGAAATTACTGGAGGTGCATATTCCACGAGGAAATTGAGAACAGATTTCTTCCCGTTTTTAAAATTCTCTTCTTCTTTTAAGAATAGCTTTGAAATATACACCGTATTCGTTGGAACATCGAGGAGCAAATTATCTTCACTTTTTAAAAACGCGCGCGCATTTTTCTGTAATTCCTTTATCACTGTCGCACCTTTAAAAGCGCGGTTTTCGAGCTTTGGATAGCTCATTGCTGCAGAATTCAGCCCGAAATAAACGAGGGGTTCTTTAAAGAGAGCGAGCTTTGCGCGAGCGCTGTCGAGCGTTATCTTTTGCTGCCCAATTGTCACCGAATCTTTAAAAAAGTGCGGCAAACCTGACACCATCCTCAAACCCGGATTTTTTAAAACCTGCGCAATTACCGCTGAATTGTATGCATTGATCCAAAATGCGATCTGCTCGTTTCTTTCCCACTTTTCAGGTTTTGCTGCCGCAATTTCATCCAGATATTTTTCAAAAAGCTCGCTGTAGAACCCCGGGTAATACACCAACCCACCGCGAACATTTTGCTGCAAAAGTGTATCGAGTGCACTATGCGAAAACGGTGTTTGGGCAACAAGCCCGGAAGTTTTTAAAAGGAAAAGCAAGAGTGCAGAAAGCAAAGTGAGGTGAAATTTCATGCGTTTTTAAAAGAATGCAAAAGTTTTTAAAAGATTTTCTGCTTTTTGAAAGTATATTCGTGTTCCGACAAATTCTGATTTTTTAAAGCATTACAAGCATTTTTTCAATGAAGATCATCACCTCCATCGGCGAATTACAGCAAACAGTTGATAATGAACGAATTAGCAAAAGACGTATTGCGCTTGTGCCGACCATGGGCTTCCTGCACGACGGACACGCCTCTCTGATTCGAAAGGCGCGCCAGGAGACTGATGTTGTCATCACGTCCATATTTGTGAATCCCACGCAGTTCGCACCGAATGAGGATTTTTCCCGCTATCCTCGTGACTTGGAGCGGGATATGATGATCGCTGAAGAAGCAGGTTGTGATATTATATTCGCGCCGACTGCAGAGGAAATGTATCCTGAAGGTTTTAAAACATCGGTAAAAGTCGGAATAGTTAGTGAAAAATTCGATGGAGTTTTCAGACCAATACATTTTGAAGGTGTGGCAACAGTTGTTTTAAAACTTTTCCTCGCTGCAAAACCACACCGTGCCTACTTTGGCCAGAAAGATTACCAGCAAACACTTGTTATTAGAAAGCTTGTTCGCGATCTGAACCTCGATGTACAGATTGATATTGTACCTACACGCCGCGAAGCTGATGGCCTTGCGATGAGCTCGCGTAACGTCTATCTTTCAGAAGAAAATCGCGCTCACGCTCTAAAACTTTTTAAAGCATTGAAAACGGGCGAAGAAGTGTTTTTAAAGGGCGAAAAAGAACGTGTGAAAATTAACGCGGCAATGAGAGCCGTTTTACAAGAAATTCCTGATGCCGTCATTGATTATGCGGCAGCTGCCAAGGCGGCAGACTTTGATGAGCCGGATTTTTTTAAAAGCGGTGATGATATTGTTTTACTTATTGCAGTAAGAATTGGCAATACTCGACTTATAGATAACATGATAATTCCTTAAAAAACTTTCATCACATATAATGCACATAACCTATTGGCATTCAAAACACTTGAAAAAGTGACAGCAATTTTATATTTACTTTTTTCATGCCTTAAACAAAAAAAAATTTTGAACAGAATAATTTCATGTGTAAATTTCAGTTCAATTTTTTTCACTTTTTTTGACAAGGTGCACCATGAAGGGAATTCCTTCTAAAATCAAAGCAGTAGCCGCTGCTATTACCCTCACCACAATTATTAGCTCATGTTCAATGACTGGCCCTGTAGCCGCTACTAGCAATGCTGTCGGAAGCAAGGTTGGAGAATCCTCTACAACTATAGTTTTCGGGTTTGTTTTTGGTGGTGATGCAAGTATTCGAACAGCAGCCAGAAACGGCGGTATCACCAAAATTTCTACGGTAGACGTTAAAACAACATGGTTCCTGCCATTCTTTGCAACTCATACCTGTATTATTACAGGCGAATAACCAGTATCTCAAGGAATACTAGAAGGATAGTAATGAATTACTATCCTTTTTTTATCTTAACAAAGCTGATGAAACTTACAATGTTTTTTGGCCTGGTCCTTATTATTTCCTCGTGCACGAAACAGCCTCGTCCAGATCAGATCATTTTTGGTAATGACGAATGCTTTAAACTATTGCCTGGCGACAAGGAAATAATAAAATCTCAGCATATAGTGGATCAATATGAAGAGTTATGCGCAATAAAAGGTGTGCAAACACCACTCAACAAGACTATTAAAACCAGCCGGGGGCACATATTTATTGCCCTATCGCCAGAAACAGAGTTGAATAGTATTGAACTCGCGCAAAAAAGAGATACCTCTTATGACATTCTAGGGACACGCTCCACAGAGATAATTAAGAGAAAGGCAAAATCCTATTTTCTAAGAAAGGCAGATGAATATATATGCCGTATTGTATATACCGATGCTGGCTCCTACGGAATTGTGGTTTTTAACTTTGTGTATTCAGATTCATTAGAGGCAGCCTCCACCTTTCATAAAACATTATTTCTCGAGGAGCGACTTCACTGTGAATAAGGTAAAAACTCTACTTAGTGTTGGTTTCTTTTATATTTTCGCTTTTGTGGGTTGCCAGACACCCTACCCTATAGAATCATTTTATAAAGGAAAAAATAGTACTTTGTATTTTATTAAAAAAACTGAGTTTTCAGGCCAGGATGCTTCAGCCTGGGTTGATTTCACATTTATAAAGGAAGATGGGCAGGATACAGTTACGTGCAATTTCACAGTAGAGTCCAAAGATCGCTTTATTGAGAGAATTGATGCAGCTGCTTTTCTTGCCGGGAATACAGAGATTGGGCTTTCAGAGATAAGTACTTTGTTTATAGAAAGATCGAACCATACTGCCAGATATACTTCCCGGTTGCATTATACTCAGTTTTCACTACTGTTCGCTGAAAATAGACCTTACCTGTTATTAACTTCGCAGGGACAAACAAAACAGCTTCAGGCCACAGCTGATTTTGCAAAAACTGCTGATGCTGTCAGAACAGATATTCTATCTTTGCCTGTAAGATAACAAGTTTAGTGCTTTGTAAAAAAGAAAACCCACTGAAGTTATATCAGTGGGTTTTTCTTATAGGTTAGTTGCTTTCATATCGAAATCACTATCTTGGTGTCGTACCGGTTCCTGTTCCTGTTGCAGTACTCGTTCCACCAGTTGTGCCCATGCCTGTACCGCCAGTTGTACCTGCTGTACCGCCAGTTGTACCTGCTGTTCCACCAGTTGTTCCTGCAGTGGCACCGATACGTGTTTGGAGCTGGCGCGCCTGGTCAAGGTGCGATTGAATTATTGGAATTCCTTTTTGGATATGTGCTTTGATCTGCTGATTCTGAGTCTGATTCATCATCTGGTTCAGATGATTGAGCGCCATTTCGTGATTAGTAACCTGTAGTGCGACAAATTCAGCGTCAAAGTTTGCTCCTGTTGCATTATTCAAACGCTGAGTAGCATCCTGAACTCCTGCAAGAAGCGGACGGACTATAGTAGAATCAGCAGCAACATTCTGTTGCTTCATGAGCTGTTGGCCGTCCTTCATCATCTTTGTGTGATGCTCTACCAGCATTTGCGCATACTTTTTCACATCAGCATTCTGCGCTTTTTTTGTACCAATACGGCCTTCATTTACTTCTTTAGAATCCATCATGCTCATCACGGCGAATATCTGGCCGTCGGTCATTGGCTGGCCGTTATTGAGCATTGCTGAAGTGCCTCCATTCATGGCTCCCTGCTGTCCTCCATTCATTGAGCCGTTATTCAGTGTCGTATCGCCACGCCCTGCTGCCAGATCATCACTTGTATTGCCATGTGCCAGGGAAGTGCTGTCTTCCAAATTATCGCCCATTTGTTCGCCTGATTCGCCCTGGCTGCAGGCCATAAACCCAACTGTTGAAAATGCCATCATGAGTGCTGTGCTTTTACGAAACTTCATCATAGTCTCCTCTCCTTTTAAAAATTGAAAAATTCCTAAATCATTATGTTGCAAGCCCCAACGTTCACTTTTTAAAATCAAGTTCCGCTTTTCCTTAAAAAAATCATTAAATTGCCTGAAATTAACCGTACATTCATTTTCCTTTCATTAATAAAGACTTTTAAAAGAAAATGCCTGAAATTCAACGAGTTACGCCGAAAACTTTCGACCAGTTTTTACAGCTCATTGTCGCGCTTGCTGATTTTGAAAAGCTCCCGCCGCCGGACGAAGCAGCCCAAGGACGCCTTCGGCACGACGCTTTTAAAAACAATCCGCACTTCGAAGCATATCTTGCTTTTAACAGTGGCGTACCCGCAGGCTACTGCATTGTTTTTGAAACATACTCAAGCTTCCTTGCCAAGCCAACATTATACCTGGAAGATCTTTTCGTTTTGCCCGAATTTCGCGGACAGAAGATTGCTTTTGAAATAATGAAATTTCTGGCGGCAGAAGCTTTAAAAAGAGGGTGCGGAAGAATGGAATGGCAGGTATTGGACTGGAATGAAAATGCAATTGAATTTTATGAAAAGCTGGGTGCGAAGCGGCAGCGCGAGTGGTTCTCGTATAGGATGACGGAGGAGGAATTGCGGAGATTGACTAGGTTTAAAAGCTAATCATCATCGCGAATCCAGGTTTGGGTTTCGTTTGAATAAGGCATCTTGCTCCATCCGCCAAGACTGTAACTCAAATAATAATACACGGGATATTTCGCATGACGGAAATAGTCAAATTCAGAATATAGAGATAAAATTCCTACTTTTTCAATTTCTTCAGGATAATAGCCATTTAACTTTTTAAAATTTTCAATTTCGGCAATTATCCTTGTAGCTTCTTTTTCCTGAAGTGAATTTTTAAAAGATGTGAAAGGCATTCCCCAGAAAATCCCGAACAAAAGGGTGAAGAAAATGAAAAGCGGAATGCCTTTAAAGTTTGTCTTTGTAAAAAAGTCACTAGCAATGGCTGCTAATAGCAAAACTACCGTCACCATCATCGCACCAATTGACATGACTATTCCGATAATCAGGCCAATATGAGCAATATAAATACCAATCAAGCATGAAGCGCCAAAGCAATCTTTAGATTTGAGCGAAATATTGCAGTCATGTTTTAAAATATTGATTTTTAAATTTAATTCACGCCCTTTTTTAAAAACTCTGCAAACTCTGCCTCATTGCGAGTAAAAGCCTTCGTGCCGACAACTTCCTCGTTTGGCTTCATCACAACATATAGTGGAAGCTCGATAGAGCCAAAGCGCGATTGCTGCATACTTTTGTTTGATAAATACGGCTCCTCACGGCGATCAGTATAAAGGCGCACTTTTATCATCTGGTCCATCAGCCCTGCCACCTGCTGCTTAGGAAACATATTGCGCTCCATCCAGCGACAGTTCGTACAGGTAAATCCTGTGAAATCTATAAAAAGCGGCTTACCGGTTTTTTTGGATTCAGCAAGCGCAGTCTTATAATCAGAAAACCAATTTTCTTCCGAAGCTTCAGCATTCGTTTTTAAAGAACCTCCGCCACCCATAGATGCTGTCTGTACAGGCGTTCCACCAGTCTGTGTCCCTGTGTGCTGTTCGTAATCTGGTGGCGGCAGGAAGGCGTCGAGTTCGCCAAGAGGTTTGCCGTATAGGCCAGACAGAAGATAAAAAGTAATTGACGCAAACACAATCGCAAACACTGCACGCCCACCGCCTACGCGGTCAACATTTGAATCCAGCGAGAATTTAAACAGCCCGAGAATATATAATGTAGCAAGAGTTGCGCAACCGATCCAGATCGCGAGGAAAAGCTCACGCGGCAAAACTCCCCAACCCCAAACAAGGTCAACATTTGAAATAAATTTAATTGCTGCAGCAATTTCCATAAAACCCATCACGACCTTTACGTTATTCATCCAGCCGCCGGATTTTGGCAGCTTGCTCATCGCCGAAGGGAAAAGTGCAAGCAGGAAAAATGGTGCGGCAAAAACAGCCGAAAAGCCAAGCATCCCGATAATCGGGTAAAACCACTCGCCGCTTGAAGCAGAAATCAGTGCTGAACCCACAAACGGAACCGTACATGTAAACGATGTAAGTGAGAATGTTAAGCCCATCAGCAGCACGCTACCAACACCATCGCCCTGTGACGAACGGTTCAGTTTATTTAATACGCTCGTCGGCACCTGTATTTCAAATGCACCAAAGAGATTCAAGGCAAAAATGATGAAAATTAGCGCGATGAAAATATTTACCCACGGATTTGTCGCAAAGTCGGAAATTCCCGTCGAACCAAAGATGAGTGAAACGACAAAGCCAATAGCAGTAAATGTGGTAATAATTCCCAGTGCATAGACAATCGAATCACGAAGCCCTTTGCCTTTCGACTTTTCTGTGCGCTTCGTGAAAAACGAAACGGTGATCGGGATCATCGGAAATACACACGGCGTCAGGAGCGATAGCGCTCCGGCTGTCATCGCAAACCATAAAAATGACAGGACGCCTTCTTTCTTCTTGTTTTCTATTTCCTGTTGCGATTCAGTCACTGTGGCGGCAGGAGGCAAATCATTTCGCTGGTTGTTAGTAACTGCTGGTACTGCAAAAGCCGAATCATTTGCTCCGAGGCCGCTCGTGTCGGTAGCCGCTAAAACATTAAGTGTAAACGCTAGCGTATCTGGAATATCTACGCATGACATTGTATCACAAACCTGCGCCCAGGAAATAATTTTCGTCTGATATTGCCCGGGTTTTGTTGCTGGATTGATCCGGAGAGGCACATCAAATTTTACAGACCCACGATATTCGTGAATATATACTTCAAATGTAGAATCATACTTAATTTTCGGCTTTGGCCCGCGGAGCTTACCGAGTTTTAACAGCTTGGAATCCAATTCAAATTCCAGCTTTTTTCCGCCGCCTTTCGGCGACTCCGGCCCGTAAAAATAGTAGCCTTCAGTAGTTTTATACGTTATGCTAAAACTCGTATCCTTCCCTGCCTCAACAGTAATTTCCCTTGGCGAGTACGTCGTGCGCAGCTTTACTTTCTGCGGTTGAGGTGTACCGAACTGCTGAGCGCCTACTGTTTGCATTGAAAACAGCAAGGCCAGTATCGAAAAAACAATAGATTTCATAGCAATTTTTTATAAGTCCGTGGTGCGGTTTTAAAAGCGTGTAAAAGCAAAAATAAGAAAAGTTTTCCGAGCAGCTTTAAAAAGGATTTGTGTAGAATTTTATTGCAAATTGTTTTTAAAATAATTCAGCAGAATTTCAGCATCTTTCAATGGCTCATCGCTGAAAATCCCGCCTTCCAGCTCTGCGCGATTTCCGCCCTGAAGACGTATAGCCACTGCGCGAATTTCTTCCGGCACATTCTCATCAGCAACTATTGCACGGAAATTCTCACCAATCTGCGTACCGTAGGACGAGTTTTTAAAAGACTGAACAAGCCACCCAACAGCGCGCCGCGCACAAACACGCGCTTTGGCGACGTTACCACTTGTAAAAGCTTCTTCAGCCCAGTCAAGCTCTTGCTGGATTTTTAAAAGAGTTTCGGTCGATAATTGTTCAGGCATTATTTGAGCTCTTCCAAATATCGTCCAATCGTCTTCTCCAAACCCAGATACAGCGCATCACACACGAGCGCATGACCGATGGAGACTTCCAGCAGATTCGGTATAGTATTTTTAAAAAAGTTGAGATTATCCAAATCCAGATCGTGCCCCGCATTCAAGCCTAAACCCAACTCATTCGCAAGCCTCGCAGCTTCCACATACGGCGCAATAGCAGCATGACGGTCTTTTAAAAAGCCCTGCGCGTACGATTCCGTGTAGAGCTCTACGCGGTCTGTGCCCACACGCGCTGCGCCTTCTATCATTTCAGCGACAGGGTCAATGAAAATTGATGTGCGGATGCCGGCCCGCTGTAATTCTGAAATTACTTCTTTTAAAAAGCTTTCATTTTTAATTGTGTCCCAGCCAGCATTCGATGTGAGCGCATCTGGTGCATCGGGAACAAGCGTTGCCTGAGCGGGCTTTACTTTTAAAACCAGATCCATAAATTTGGGCTCGGGACGACCTTCGATGTTGAATTCAGTTTTTAAAAGGGGTTTTAAATCAAGAACATCCTGGTAGCGGATATGGCGTTCGTCCGGGCGCGGGTGTACCGTGATGCCCTCGGCGCCAAAGCGTTCGCAGTCGAGCGCTGATTTTACAACGTTGGGATTGTTGCCGCCACGTGCGTTGCGGAGTGTGGCGAATTTATTGATGTTTACGCTGAGTTTTGTCATTTTTAAAGGAATTCAAAATCTTTTAAAAGCGCGATTTTTCGTAGGTTTGCAAATTACGAAATTTACCACTGTTTCTTATGTCGAAACATGGACTTTACTTTTAAAAACACAAATTTCCCTTTTTAAAAACGCACTTTATGGCAGCGCAAAAAACATCTCTCGACGCGATTATTTCCCTTTCAAAACGACGTGGTTTTATTTTTCAATCTTCGGAAATCTACGGCGGCCTGAACGGTTGCTGGGATTTTGGCCCGCTTGGCGTGGAACTTCTGCGCAATATCAAGGAAGCGTGGTGGCGTGATATGACCTACCGCGAGGACGTGGAAGGCATTGACGCGTCTATCCTCATGCACCCGCGTGTGTGGGATGCCTCGGGGCACACGAGCCAGTTTTCCGACCCGATGATTGACAATAAAATCAGCAAGGGCCGTTTCCGCGCGGATAATCTGATTGAGGAATACGTTGATAAATTGCGCAAGAAAAATAAGAACGACGAAGCGGACGCGATTGAAAAAGAGCTTGCGGCCGTGAATGAGCCAAGCGATTATTATAAAATCATTACCGGGCATAATATTCCCGATCCGGTTTCGGGAGCGGCGGACTGGACGGAAGTGCGCAATTTCAACCTTATGCTGAAAACCTCGCTTGGCGCGATTGAAGGTGCGGGCGAAACAGTCTATCTGCGTCCTGAAACAGCGCAGGGAATTTTCGTGAATTTTAAAAACGTGATGGAATCGGCGCGGCAGAAAGTGCCGTTTGGGATCGCGCAAATCGGAAAATCGTTTCGCAATGAGATAAACACGAAAAATTTCCTTTTCCGCACGCGGGAATTTGAGCAGATGGAAATGCAGTATTTCATCAAGCCGAGCACGGAAACAGAGTGGTTCGAATACTGGCGCGAGAGAAGGTGGAACTGGTTTTTAAAACTGGGCATCAAGCCGGAAAACCTGCATTTTAAACCGCACGAAAAACTTGCGCATTACGCGGCTGCAGCGGTTGATATTGAATTTTTATTCCCGTTCGGCTGGGGCGAAATCGAGGGAATTCACTCGCGCACGGACTACGATTTAAAGCAGCACCAGGAGTTCTCTGGCAAAAAGCTGGAGTATGTGGACACGGTCTCAAAAGAGCGCTACGTGCCGTACGTGATTGAAACGGCGGTCGGCGCGACGCGCTCCGTGATGGCGTTTTTGTGCAATGCGTATGAGGAAGAATCTGTTGCAGACGAGAGCGGCAAGGAGGAAACCCGCATGGTTCTGCGCTTCCACCCGAAAATCGCGCCGGTGCAGGTTGCTGTTTTCCCGCTGATGAATAAAGACGGCATGGGCGAGCGCGCTGAGGCGATTTTTAAAGATTTGCAGTCCAATTTTAAAGCGCAGTACGACACGAGTGGCGCGATTGGCCGTCGCTACCGCCGCCAGGATGAAATTGGGACGCCGTACTGCATTACCGTAGACCACACCACGCTGGAAGACGGCACGGTGACGATTCGCGAACGCGATAGCATGCAGCAGGAGCGCATTTCGGCGGATAAGCTGAAGAGCTATTTGTTTGAGAAGTCGAGCTGATTTGCTGGTTTTTAAAAGAATTTTTAAAAGGTAGGTTTTTAAAAGAACCTGCCTTTTTTGTTTTTCAAAACTTTTAAAAATTGTCATTCTGAGCGGAGCGAAGAATCAACGTTAGAAGTTCGCGTCAGTCTCTTCTGCCGTAGATTCTTCGCGCTGCTCAGAATGACAACTATTCAATTTTCTTTTCTTCTTTTAGCTTCGCTTCATAATAATCAAAGAACTCTTTTAAAATTTTAAAAATGATTTTGCTAGCCTTTTTATCATCTTCTTTTGCTAGAATA
>DASPKH010000107.1:0-9304 GCA_035628175.1 Patescibacteria group bacterium | reverse complement strand
TATTATCAATAAAAATAATGAATTAGTCTGGCTCGACACTTTTTCCTACGCGGATTACGATGAAAGTGGCAAACCTATTGCTATTAACCAGATTTCAATAGATGTAACAGAATTAAAGAAAACAGAAGCGGCCTTGGCTGAATCCCTGCAGGAAGAGTTTAAAAATACAGTAAGAAATCTTCAGATCATCGTTTTTAAATTCTACCGTCGTGACGATGGGAAATACGCATATTCGCTACGTGAGGGAAAGCCTGCCGGCGACCTGACTACAGACAAAGTAAGAGATAAGAATCCACACGAGGTCTTTAGCTATTACAGCACTGAGACAGATGAGCTTGTTGAAAGGGCTTTTAAAGGTGAGTCCGTCCAAAGTGAGCAGTACTACGAAGGCCGCTGGCGAATGGTAATCTATGAGCCGGTATATAAGGATGGACGCGTTACCGAGGTGGTCGGCTCTTCTATAGATATTTCTCAGCGTATGGAGGCCGAGCGACAGCTACAAGAAAGTGAACAGCGGTACAAAATGCTGCTTGAGTATTTGCCTATTGGTATTTTACAACAGGAATCGGATAGCACAAGTACAATGCTGAGTGATTATGCAAACCCGGCCTTTGTAAAACATACAGGGTTTACACTCGACGAATTCAGGAATTTTCAGCAAGGAAAAACTGGTGAGCGAATCCATCCCGATGATAGGTCGCACGCCCTCAAGGAATTTGCAGAATGGTACAGGAATGGTGAAAATGCCGTACTCCATGTAAATTATCGTTTTAAAAATAAAGAAGGTGAATACAGATGGTTCGATAATTACATTATAAAGTTTCCATCTGAGCGTGGTAAAATGCATGTTCAGGCGGTATTGGATATTACCGAGCAAAAAACAAATGAATATCATCTGCGCACTACGTCATCGCGGTTAGGTACGCTCATAGAAAATCTTCAGGCAGGAATTCTTGTAGAAGATGACTCCTGCCGGGTAGTGCTGGTCAATCAGAATTTCTTTTCTATATTCGGAATTAATCATACTACGGAAGATTTCCTTGGAAAAGATTTTTGCCAGGAGGTTGAGAAACTCCAGAATATTTTCGCCAATCCCGAGCGGTTTCTAGAACTCAGAAAAATTATAGTAAGTGCCAGAGAAGTTGTTACTGGTGAAGAGCTGATAACAGTGGATGGGCGCACCCTTGAATGTGACTATATCCCGATCTTTGTTGATAATATCTACCAGGGACACTTATGGCAATATCGTGATATTACCCAGCGAAAAAATGCCGAACGTGAACTTCGACGTGCATTAGAAAAAGAAAAAGAGCTTGGTATGCTTCGTTCACGATTTGTAAGTACAATTTCGCATGAGTTCCGGACTCCGCTGACAGGTATTGTTATGTCTGCTGAACTTCTGGAAGCTTATAGTGATGCAATGACAAAAGAGCAACGGATGGCGGAAATCCAAAAGGTGAAGTCACGTGTGGACGAACTAGTCTCACTCCTGAATGACTTTCTGCTGCAAAGCTCAGCCACAAATCTTCGCGAGCGTTTTATACCTGCACCTGTCTCTATAGAGGAAATCAGCCGCAAAGCAGCTGCAGAAATACAGGAAATGCTTGTAAGCAAAAAACAGCGATTACATTTTGCCGTAGAAAGTAATTTACCTCAGACTATGGGTGATAAGCGCATTATTTATTATATTTTAAGTAATTTGCTTTCTAATGCAACTAAGTATTCTGAACAGGGAACAAGTATTTTCTTTGAAGTTAAAAAACATTATAATGCAATCGTAATTTCCATAAAGGATGAGGGAATTGGGATACCTGAAGGGGAATTAGAGAAGGTGTTCATTCCATATTTCAGGGCTTCTAATGTCGGCAAAGTTTCAGGAACAGGGCTTGGTTTATCTACAGTCAAGGAGTTTGTAGAATTACACCACGGTACTATTACCATCAATAGCGAACCGGGAAAATATACATTGTGTACTGTAATTCTGCCAATAATAGAAACTGCGGAGAACTCTTTAAAATAATAAGAATTACGAATCAATACTCATGAAAAAAATACTTGTCATAGATGATGCTGAATTTATTTTAGAGGGAACTGCTGCTTTGCTTCGTTTTGAAGGGTACGACGTAATAACCGCTCCAAATGGGAAAATTGGTGTGGAAACAGCAATCAGTAACCCACCGGATCTGGTGCTGTGTGATGTCTCTATGCCTGAGCTTGACGGCTATGGTGTACTCGATGCACTCCGTAATAATGCTTCCGTGTCTACCTTACCTTTTATTTTTTTGACGGCACGCGCCGAAAAGTCAGATATGCGTATTGGTATGGAGAAAGGAGCCGATGATTATCTTATCAAGCCCTTCACCCGTGATGAACTCGTTGCTGCGATCGAAGCGCAATGGCAGAAGCACAGCCGTATGGAAAAGCATTACCAGGAAAAAGCTGATGTACTAAGCAAAAACGTAACCTATGCGCTTCCACACGAATTTCGCACAGTTTTAAATGAAGTAATTGGCTCAGCTTCGTATTTAAAAAATATCTCGACCGAAATTACCCCTGATGATATCCAAGATGTGGCTGACGATATCCTGTATTCCTCGCGCCGGCTTTTAAAAATCACAGAGAATTTTCTTGTCTATGCACAAATTGAAACGCTTACTTCCGATGTTGAAGCTCGCCGTCGCCTGCGCGATTTTAAAACTGACGAGCCAGGTGCAATGCTCACAGATGTTGCCTCATTTATCGCCCAGAAAAATGGTCGTACTAGCGATTTGCAACTGAATATTTCAGCTGACAATATAGCGCTTGAAACTTCCGGTCAGAATTTTCATAAAATCGTTGATGAACTTCTCGATAATGCTTTTAAATTTTCTTCACCGGGTGATGCTATTTCTGTCAATGCTTCTACGCATGGCGGCAATGTTTCTGTTGAAATTAAAGATGCAGGACGCGGTATGGCACAAGCGCAGATAGACAATGTTGGTGCATACAAGCAATTCGAACGGCTCATTCATGAGCAGCAGGGCGTGGGGCTTGGACTTGTGATCGCCAAACGGCTGGTGGAGCTTCATGATGGTGACTTCACAATAGAAAGCGCGGATGGTCAAGGCACGACAATACGGTTCACTCTTCCATGCAAATCTCTCTAAATAAAAAACTCCTTAAAAAATATTTTTAAAAGGAGTCTTTTTTATAGAAATAGCTTTTTAAAAAGTCTATCCAATCACTTCCAGCTTCGCATATTGAAGCATCAGATGCTTACGGCCAACACTTTGAAAGGCCACAAGTGCTCGCTTCTGTGTTCCTTCGCCATTGATTGCTTCAACTCTTCCCTCGCCGAACATCTGATGCTTGACCCGAACACCGACTTTTAAAGCACCCGTATTGACAGGAATTTGAGAATGATATTCCTGCTTTTGAATGTCATTATAAAAAGGCTGCCTCGGCTGCGAGCTTTTAAAAGCTGGGCGGCTTGCTGGTGCAGAATTACTTTTAAAACCACCGGACTGGAAGTTTTTAAAAACTTCGTTATTCGCGTTTTTAAAAGTATTATTTCCGGTTGCAAATCCCGGTGACTGGAAACCTGTCCTGCGTTGCGGTGCGGCGGCTGGCATACCGAATGCTCCTTCGTATTCCAGCACTGTTGAATCAATTTCTTCTAAAAACTCCGACGGGCGCGAGTAGCTCAATTCGCCAAAACGATAGCGCCGTTCAGCATATGTGAGGAACAGCTTTTCGCGCGCGCGCGTAATGCCAACATAAAATAAGCGTCGTTCTTCTTCCTTTTCCTCGTTGTCATTTTCAGCTTTCCCAAGTGGGAATAAGCCTTGTTCCAAACCGGCGATAAACACAACCGGGAACTCCAGCCCCTTTGCTGCGTGAAGCGTCATGAGGGAAACGTGGTCTTTGGTCGTGTCGGTGATGTCGAGGTCGGAGATAAGCGCGATTTGCTCAAGATACTCTTCCAGCGTTGGATTTTCCGTGCGCGCGGAATACTCAGCAATGTGCGAGAGCAGGCGCTGAATGTTATTCCAGCGGTCAAGCGCGTCCTCGGTTTCCTGCTCTTTGTACATGCGCAGGAGGCCGGTCGCTTCGATGTATTGGACAGCGAATTCTGCCGGCGGAATTTCATCTTTTAAAAGCGTGAATTTTTCAATCAACTGCGAAAATTGCACCGACGAAATCTGAGCGCGTTTCTGGATGGTAGAAATTTTCGTCGCGTTTTTAAAAGCTTCAAAAAGCGGGATGTTATTCTCCTGCGCGTACAGCTGAATTGCCTGGATAGACGTTTTGCCGAGTGCGCGCGCGGGTTCATTCACGATGCGCAACAAACTCTCGCTGTCCGTCGGGTTCACCGCCAAACGTAGGTACGCAAGTGTATCCTTCACTTCCTTGCGCTTGTAAAAACTCACGCCGGAAACAATCGTGTACGGCACATTTGCGCGGCGAAGCGAATCCTCGATTTGCTGCGACTGTGCGTTCGTGCGGTAAATTATCGCAAAATCCTTCGGGTCAAAATCCTTCTCGCGCATCTGCCTTTTTAAAACTGTCACTATCGCTTCGGCTTCTTCGCGGTCGCTCGGGCAACCTAGAACGGTGATTTTATCGCCTTCGGCGTTTTCCGTCCAGAGCGTTTTTTTTATTTGCCCCTGATTATTTTTAATCACAGCGTCCGCCGCCGCAAGGATATTTTTCGTGGAACGGTAATTCTGCTCCAGCCGCACAACTTCCGCGTTCGGATAGTCGCGCTGAAAATCAAGGATATTGCGGATGTCCGCGCCGCGCCAACGGTAAATGCTCTGCGCGTCATCGCCCACCACGCATAGGTTTTTGTGGCCGCTCGCCAGCAGCTGAATCGCCACATATTGCGCGCGGTTCGTATCCTGGTACTCGTCCACGAGGATATATTTAAAAAGCTCCTGGTACTTTTTTAAAACCTCCGGCTGATTTTTTAAAACGCGAATCATATTCAGCAGCAGGTCGTCAAAATCCATCGCGTTATTGGCGCGCAGCCGCTTTTCGTACTCGTGATAAATCGCGCCCGTCTGCTTTTCCGGCAGCGTATTGGCGCTCAAGGCGTACTCGTGTGGCGACATCATCTGGTTTTTCGCCCACGAAATCCCCGAGCGGATGCTCTGCGGCGTGAACTGCTGCTGCGAAATCCCCATGCTCGCCATGATATTGCGAATAAGGCTCAGCGCGTCGTCTGCGTCGTAAATCGTGAACGACTTCGTATAGCCCAGATGCTCCGCTTCGCTACGCAGCACCCGCGCAAAAACCGAGTGGAACGTGCCCGCCCACACGCGATGCCCCGCACCCTCACCGGCAATTTTTGCAATGCGCTCCTTCATTTCCGCCGCCGCCTTATTCGTAAAAGTCAGCGCCAGGATATTATGCGGCGACACGCCCTGCGACAGCAGGTACGCAATGCGGTACGTCAGCACGCGCGTCTTGCCGCTGCCCGCGCCCGCCACTATCAGCACCGGCCCCGCAATCGTCGTTGCCGCCTTGTACTGCGCGGGATTCAGGCCTTTTAAAAACTCGGGTTCAGCGCCATTCGGCCTGGGCTGCGGCGTACCCGATTTCACCAATTGAAGTTTAGACATATATTTTTAAAAAAGAAAAGTCGTAATATGAGAGCGGTTTTTAAAAAGTCAAACCTACGGGAGTTTTTAAAGAAATACAAATTTGTTGGAAAGTTGTGGAGAAATGGAAGTTCTATTATTCGTAAACAATTGCGCCTCTTAAAATATCGGCAAATTGACTCCAAGTTGGAATTTCAGCATCAATATTTTCTTGAGGTTTTATATTGTCGTAATAACCCTGAATATCTTCTGTATAGCGAATCATTGCTTCAAGAAAGCTTTCTAAATCAGGGTTTTCCCATGAAGCTTTATTGCTTTTAAAATCTTCGTGTAAAAGCTCGAGGAATTCAATAAATGAATTCTTATCAGTTACTTTTAAATCGTATAATTTATCACTCATAATGATTTTTTAAATTGAAGTTATCTAAGATTATTTTTAAGGAAAAAAGTCGTCATTGCGAGGAGGTCTTCCGACGTGGCAATCTGATTTAATCCTTTGATAGTTTTAAAAATCAGATTGCCACGCTACGCTCACAATGACGAATGTCACAAATTTTTTAACTTATTAATAAAAGTGCTTCTCCAGCAATTCTTCTAATATGATTCCATTCGTTAGAACTGAGTGATTTAACGTCCCAAAGCTTTGCGTTCTGCGGGCCACTCATCTTCTCTAATAAATTGTCTACTTCTTCTAATTTTAAAATCAAGTTTGGAGGCAATTTAACTGAACCTCCTTCAATCCAACTCTTTAAAGGAAGGTATATATCGTCAAATTCTAATGCTAATTCATCAGCAGAGGGAGCAGTACCAAGCTTTTCTAAATACGCTTTTTGTTCTGACGAATTTGCTGCTAAATTTTTGAGCGCTTCTTTCAGGCGAACATCTATGTTATTTCGCATATTCTTTTTAAAAACAACAAAGCCCTTGAAAAAGGGCTTTTAAAAAAACTACTCCTTACTCGACGGCTTGGATTCACTTTTCGCGGAAGCCGTTCCGCTATCGCTTTTCGACTCACCGCCGGAAGGGGCTGAATCGCTTTTGGGCTCACTGCTTTTCGACGAACTCGTCGAAGAGCTGCTGCTTTTTGCCTCGCCGTTTTTCTTCACATAGTCCGTCAGGTAAAATCCCTCGCCATTGAAAATCAGCCCTGCGCCGCCGCCGATTTTGCGCACAACGTCGCCTTGCCCTTTGGCTTCCTGCTCGCACACATCTACGGTGCATTTCGTCAGCTTCTCATCCTTCATTGACTGAAAAACCTCAAAGGTTTTCCCGCATGTTTTGCACTGGTAATCGTATGTTGGCATAGTTTTTTAAAAGTGTTGAAATTTGAATGTTTAGTTTTTAGTAATTAGTTCTTTGAAAACTTTTAAAACGTATTCTTCTTGATTTGAATCTTCAAGCTCTGTATTATCAGTTAATTCATCCCAAGGAATTCCATCAAGATATTTTGATTGTAGAAAGTCGTCAATTATTTCTAATTCTGATTTAACAAGTTTTAAAGTACATTTAAAAGGTAATCTTGTAAATGTTGAATCAATAAAGCTAAAATTTAGAGTACCTGATTGTTCGTCAAACCACATGTAAAAGAACAAATTAATACTAAAGCCACGTTGAATTAGCTGTTGTTTGCGATTTGCTTTTACAGCTTTTAAAAACTCTAAAATCTCAATAGCATTTATCTTTTTAGCCAATTCACTTGTGAGCGAAATACTCCAATGATTTGCTTTAGCTTCTTCTTCGAATTCTTCAAAAGTACTTCCGATGAATAATTCAGCTTCTACAATTTCTTCTAAACTTTTAAAAAACTCTTCTTTTGTTTCCATTTTAAAAGCTCAAATTAAAACTGCACAAAACCCACTTTTTTATATACCTTGCTCAACGTCTTGCGCGCACGCGCACGAGCCGCCTCGCCGCCGCGTTTTAAAACGTCTTCCAGATACGTCTGGTCAGCGCGGATTTCCTCAAAGCGGGTGCGGATTGGCCTGATAAATTCAGCAACTGCCTCGCCCGTTTCCTTTTTAAAATCCCCGTAGCCCTTGCCATCGAAATGCGCTTCGATTTCAGCAAAAGTTTTGCCTGTGGCAACGTTGTACAACGTCATGAGGTTGGCAACGCCGGGGCGCGATTCGTCAAATTTTATATCCGTGCCGGAATCTGTCACGGCGCGTTTGATTTTATTGATGATCACGTCGTCCGAATCCGTGAGATTAATATTCGCCTTCTCATTCGGGTCCGACTTCGACATCTTTTTCGTCGGCTCCTGCAAACTCATGATTTTCGCACCAACCGGCGGAATAAAAATCTCCGGCACGGTAAATGTCGGAGAATAGTGGAAGTTAAAGCGCTCGGCAAGATTGCGCGCAAGCTCCAGGTGCTGCTTCTGGTCAGCGCCCACGGGAACGAGGTTCGCCTGGTAGAGCAAAATATCCGCCGCCATCAGAATCGGGTACGCAAAAAGCCCGACGTTGATATTCTCCGCGTGCTGCTGCGACTTGTCTTTAAACTGCGTCATCCGGCTGCATTCACCCATTCCCGTAAACGTATTCAGCACCCACGCCAATTCAGCATGCTGCGGCACCTGCGACTGGATGAAAATCGTGTTTTTTTCAGGGTCAATCCCGCAGGCGATATACATTGCAGCATTATCGAGCGTACGGCGCCGCAGAACAGCGGGCTCCTGGCGAACGGTGATCGCGTGTAAGTCAACTACGCAGTAAAGGCAGTCGTATTTTTCCTGGAGAGCCGACCAGTTTCTAAGCGCGCCCGCATAATGTCCGATGTTTAATATGCCCGATGGCTGGATTCCGCTTAAAATGGTTGGTTTTTTCTGCTGCTCTTCCATGATGATTCTGCTATTTTAAAAGGGTTGGTTTTTAAAGATTACAAAAATACAAAGTTTGTGCTTTTAAAAATATTCGTTTATCTTCGTAAAATCAGTGGTTTATTTTTTAAGAAATTATTATGAAAAAAATTCTTCTGATAATTATCTTTTTCCTTGCTTTTAAAACCGCAGATGCACAGCGCCGTCCCTTTCCGCCAAACGAGTCACCACCTGTATTTTCCGACTCAGATAATAGTAGTTTGTTGAAAGGAGCAACAGTAAATGCTTATGGTGAACTATTTGGAAATGGGTTCTTAATGTCTTTTAATGGAGAATATTTATATAGTAATGTCGGGGTACGGGCTGGAATTGGTTTATATTTTATTGTTCCCAATATTCCACTGATGCTTGTTTTGAATACTGGAAAAACGGAACACAAATTTGAAACCTCAATTGGTGCAGTCTTAGCGCCGAATGTAGTAATTCGTGATGTTTTTCGCACACAAACTACACAGTCATACGCGTGGACAGCAGCGATTGGTTACCGCTATCAGCCCAGAAAAGAAGGTTTTATGTTCCGTCTCACTTTTACGCCATTTTTTACAGATAATATTTTTAGATTTTCCGGGGGAATTAGCGTAGGACACTCAACAACATATAATAATTAAAATACACCCGCTACCTGCGCCAAGCGCGCCCATTCCTCTTTAAAACACTCCGGCAAATCATTATCTATCACTTTTAAAATATCGTCCACATATTCCTCGCGGCGCGCACCAACAAGCACGCACGCAACACCCGGTGTATTTTTTAAAAGGCCGACGGCAAGCTGCGAAAGGGGAATGCCGGAAACGTCTTTACCGATGGCTTCAGAAATACATTGCTTTATTTTCTGGTTGCG
>DASPKH010000106.1:0-9044 GCA_035628175.1 Patescibacteria group bacterium | reverse complement strand
TTTTTTATTAGGTTGTAAAAGGCTTTTAGAAATTTTCTAAAGGCCTTTTTGCTTTTTTACAGGAATCTATGCTACTTTTGTTCTGTTGGGAGCAATACACTTTTTAAAGAAACACTTATGATTACTTCTATAAATCCTGCAACAGGCAAAAAGCTTAAGGAATATCCCGAAATGGACCATGGTGACGTGGATCTGAAAATTTTAAAAGCCTCCATGGCACAGAAAAGCTGGGAGAAAACACCAGTAGAAAAACGCGCCGGACTGCTTTTAAAAGCCTCGGAAATACTTTTACAAAGAAAAGATGAATATGCAAAACTGATGGCGTTGGAAATGGGCAAGCCAATTACGCAGGGACGCGCGGAGATTGAGAAATGCGCAAAGACATGCGTATATTATGCGGAAAATGGCGGAGCGTTCTTAAAAGATGAAGTCGTTGAAACCGAATTTTTAAAAAGCTTTGCAGCATTTCGTCCGATGGGTGTAGTACTGGCAGTAATGCCGTGGAATTTCCCGTTCTGGCAAGTCTGGCGCTTTCTGGCTCCGGCATTGATGGCAGGAAATGGCGGTGTTTTAAAACACGCATCGAATGTTCCAGGCTGCGCGATGGTAATCGAGGAAGTGGTGCGCGAAGCGGGGTTTCCTGACGGGATTTTTTCAACGCTGCTCATTGGCTCAAAGGATGTGGAGCGCGTGATCGCTAATCCGCTGATCGCTGCTGTTACGCTGACAGGTTCAACTGAAGCAGGATCGCAAGTGGCGGAAACAGCGGGAAGATTTTTAAAAAAGACTGTAATGGAGCTGGGTGGCAGCGATGCGTATGTGATTTTAAAAGACGCTGACCTGCATCATGCTGCAAAGGCATGTGTAAATTCGCGGCTAATAAACACCGGGCAGAGCTGTATTGCGGCGAAGCGCTTTATTATTGAGAATGATGTTTTTGATGAATTTGAAAAGTTGTTTGTAGCGGAAATGCAGAATCGCACATTTGGCGATCCACTGAATGAGAAAACAACGATTGGCCCGATGGCACGTCACGACCTGCGGGATGAACTTCATGAACAGGTTTTAAAAAGCGTAAAGCTTGGGGCGGAATGCGTACTTGGCGGACAGAAGCCAATTGAGGCAGGTGCATATTATTCTCCGACTGTTTTAAAAAATGTTAATAAAGGAATGCCGGCGTATGATGAGGAATTGTTTGGGCCGGTTGCGGCGTTAATTCGTGCCCGCGATGAAGCTCACGCGATCGAAATTGCGAATGATTCAGTATTTGGACTGGGCGCGGCTGTCTTCACACGGGATGTAGAGCGCGGTGAGCGAATTGCTCGCGAGGATATCCAGGCGGGCGCGTGTTTTGTGAACGATTATGTGGCGTCTGATCCGCGTTTGCCGTTTGGTGGGATAAAGCAGTCAGGATATGGGCGCGAGCTGTCGCATTTTGGGATGCGCGAGTTTATGAACATTAAGACGATTTGTGTGAAGTAGGAAGTGGTGAGCAATGAGCTTTTGCAGAAACGGAGGTTTATTCGTTTAGCATTGGATGATTGTCAGATACTCCTTTGAAAGTCAGGATTTACCTTAGAGCAACGTCTGTCATTCTGCACGTAGCAAAGAATCTACGTCAAGGGTTCGCGTTCACCATTCTGCCATAGATTCTTCGCTACGCTCAGAATGACAATTTAGTTTTAAAAGATTTTTATAGGAATCCCAAACGGTCACTCCGGACAGCAAGGATGACTGCCTACTGCTCCTTGAATGATGTAGGACCGAACCAGAAATTTCTCTTAGATTGCTTTTTTAAAAGAGTGGTTGATAATGATGAAGCTTTTAAAAGAGTTTGTTTTTACAAATGCGCCGGAATCCATGAAAAGTAAAAAATCAAAAATAACGATCGGGCGAAAGGATAAGGTTGATTTCCCTGAATTAGACCTGATGGAAATTGACGCGAAAATAGATACGGGCGCATATACTGGCGCGCTGCATTGCCGCGATATACGTGTGTACGATGAGGAAGGCCATGAGATGGTGTATTTTACGCTGATGGACCAGTTGGATCCTCTGTATGATGGGTGCCGGTTTAGCCTGCCGGTGGCGAGCCGGCGCGTAATACGGAATTCTTTCGGGCGCGCGGAGGAGCGGATAATTATTGCGACAACAATTGTTCTCTTTGAAAAAACAATGCCGATCGAGCTGTCGCTCTCAGACAGATCGGAAATGAAGTATCCGGTGCTGCTGGGCAGGAAACTTTTGATGGAGGGTTTTGTGGTAGACGTGTCAAAAACGAATTTGTCTTTTAAAAAGAAAGTGAAAAAACGGAGTGTTGCGTGAATCTGGTGATTCTTTCGCGAAATGAGAAATTATATTCCACGCGGCGGCTTGTGGAGGCGGCACGTGTGCGTGGCCACGAAGTGAACGTTGTGGATTACCTGAAATCATATGTACTGATCGAGCAGGACAATCCGACCTTGCATTTTAATAAGCAGCGTCTGAGTGGGATTGATGCTGTGATACCGCGTATCGGCTCGTCGCATACGTTTTATGGAACGGCGATTGTACGTCAGTTTGAAATGATGGGGATTTTTGCGGCGAATGATTCACAGGCAATTGCACGTTCGCGGGATAAGCTACGGAGTTTGCAGTTGCTATCGCGCGCAGGTGTTGGTATGCCGCTTACCGCATTTGCCTCCAATCCTGACAATATTGATGCGCTGATAGAAGCTGTGGGCGGCGCGCCTGTAGTAATGAAGCTGCTCCAGGGCACGCAGGGCATTGGCGTGGTACTGGCAGAAACGAAAAAAGCAGCGAAATCCGTAATGGAAGCATTCTACGGTCTGAATGCGAACGTACTCATCCAAGAATATATTGAAGAATCAAAAGGCGAAGACATCCGCGCGCTTGTTGTGGGCAATGAAGTTGTTGCGGCGATGAAGAGGAAAGGCGCGGAAGGGGATTTCCGCTCGAACCTGCATCGCGGCGGAAAAGCTGAACTAATAGAATTAACAGAGGAAGAAAGCCGGACAGCCGCTGATGCAGCAGCAGCACTTGGATTGAATGTAGCAGGCGTGGATATGCTACAGTCAAAGCGCGGGCCGCTGATCATGGAAGTGAATTCTTCGCCGGGGCTGGAAGGAATTGAAAAAGCAACAAAGATGGATATTGCGGGAAAGATCGTGGAATTTGTTGTAGAGAATGCGCACCTTGAAGAGGAAGTGTAAGATTTAAAAAAGGAGTTTGTAAATCCCGGTGCAAATATCTGATGTGGCTCCCTCTGCCCTTTGGGTCTTTCTTCCCGGAGACACTCTTTTATGGTAATTTTAAAACGCGAAGAGAGAATCTCACAGGACGAAACACCATGCACATAGCCAACAGAATTCTCTGATAGAACACCATAGAATTTCATACAATTACAGTTCTAAAAAAACAATAGATGCCGGATATTATCACAATTGGCGAAACACATGTAGCACGGGGCGAAAATGCGGAAATTCATCTGAATATCGCGCGGCTGCCGACCCACACGCTGATACAGATCCCTGTATATGTATTCCGTGCAGAAAAAAGCGGGCCAATACTGTTGCTGTGTGGCGGAATGCATGGCGATGAATTGAACGGCATTGAAATTGTGCGTCGCATCATCGCAACTGGCCGTGCACAACCGGAAATCGGTACAGTAATCTGTGTGCCGGTGATAAATATTTACGGCTTTTTGAATGCGTCGCGCGATCTGCCGGACGGGCGCGACCTCAATCGTAGCTTCCCGGGTTCTAAAAACGGTTCACTTGCGTCGCGCATAGCGTATGTGCTGATGAAGGAAATTGTGCCGCATATTGACTACGGCATTGATTTTCACACGGGCGGGGCCAGCCGCACGAACTACCCGCAACTCCGCTGCACCGTCAAGCATCCGGGTTCTTTAAAACTCGCAAAAGCATTTGCCCCGCCATTTATCATTGATTCGGAATTCAGGCCGAGTTCATTTCGCAAAGAGGCGTCAAAGCACAAAAAGCAGATATTTGTGTACGAAGGCGGCGAATCGCTGCGCTTCGACGAATTTGCTATTATGGAAGGCGTCAATGGCACATTGCGGTTTATGAACCATCTCGGCATGGCTGCAGCACCAAAGGCACGCCACAAGACAGTCATCATCGGGCGTGATACATGGATGCGTGCGCGCAGTTCCGGGCTTTTTCACTCATATGTGCGCTATGGCTCGCGTGTAGAGATTGACGAGCTCATTGGCAGCATCACCGATCCTTTTGGTGAAACGGAGTACGAAGTTCGCGCGGATATGGGCGGTTATATTTTAGGTTTGAATAATATGCCGATTGTGAATAAAGGTGATGCTATTGTACATATCGGACGGGAGAAGTAATACGCGTTCTTACGAACACAACGGCTGGTAGTTTTTAAAAGTCAAATCGTTAAGCAAAACCTCATGTTGTCACTATGAGTGTAGCGAAGAATCTATGTTAAGAGTTCACGTCCAGTCATTCGACCGTTGATTCTCACTGCGTTCAGAATAACTATCCAGCCATTAAAAGGCTTAAAAAACTCTCATAATCTAAACAAACTGCCATTCCCCCCGTACATGTAAAAGAAGGTTTTTGAAACAATTCTTTTAAAAATCGTTGCAAAAGAAAATTCTCTATTTCAGCATTATAGCCATTGCCCTTTTCAGCTTTATCGCGATTAGCCTGTATGTAGGTGCGCATCATGTGGCGCCATACGCGATTATTCAGCCTGCGCGTTTTAAAGCTCAGGCCCAGTTTTTAAAAGACAGCTCTTTTAAAAGTTATGAAATCCTGGCGCGAGACGGCATTCTTTTAAAGACACTTATTCTCCGCTCACAACAGCCCACTTCGCGCGGCACGCTTTTACTTCTCCACGGAATTGCTGCCAGCAAAGAACAGAATATTTCCCCAGCTGAGAGCTTTTCGCAATCAGGTTTTGACGTTGTAATATTCGACCTTCGCGCACACGGCGAAAGTGGTGGGAAATACTGCACATACGGTTACGAGGAAAAGCGCGACGTGAGCGACATTATCACATTTCTTTTTAAAAACGGTATTGCAGACTCTGCAAAACCGCTTGGTGTCATCGGCGTTTCGCTTGGTGGTGCAATCGCACTTCAGGCAATGGCTGAGGACAAACGGATCTCATGCGGCATTGTTGAAAGTACGTTTTCCTCGCTGGATGATGTTGTATACGACTACCTTGTTCGCATTGCAAAACTGCCGATTCGCTGGATGTCGAAAACTGCTTTACACGAAGCGGCTCGGATTGCTGGGTTTATGCCGGATGATGTTTGCCCGGCCGAGGCTGCACGAAAAATTACGCAGCCGATACTTTATATTCATGGAACGGACGACGCGCATATTCCGCTGTGGCATGGCGAGAAGATTTTTAAAAATATCGCTTCAGAAAAAAAAGAGTTTTTAAAAATTGACAAGGCAGAACATTTTACTGTGAGCCTGGTTGGCGGAGAGAATTATAAGCGGAAGCGGGCGGAGTTTTTTAAAAGATATATGCCATAATATTTTATAACAAGAAATGCCCGAATTGATATTTCAATCCAGGCATTTTAAAAAATTAGAGGTGAATACTTATAAAACAGTCACCTTTTTTGCCGCACGAATTGCTTTTTCTTTTAAAATCTCAATATCAGTTGCAACATTATCATACGCAAGCGCTACGCCCATTCGGCGATATTCACGTGTTATGGGTTTTCCAAAAATGCGAATATCGGTTTTTGTCTCTTTTAAAGCTTCTTCGAGGCCTGAATATTGCGGATAATTTTCGCTTTCTTTTTGCGCAAGGATCACGGCGCTCACACCAGCGCGCTCAAGCGTAATTTCGGGAATTGGCAGTCCAAGAATTGCGCGTGCATGGAGCTCAAATTCCGATAAATTCTGTGTTCCGGCGAGCGTCACCATGCCTGTGTCGTGCGGGCGCGGTGAAAGTTCAGAAAACCATACAGAATCTTTTGAAAGAAAAAACTCTACGCCCCAGATCCCGAAACCTGTAAGCGATTGGGTCACAATACATGCCATTTCCTGTGCTTCTTTTAAAAGGTGCGGCTCGACGTGCGCTGGCTGCCAGCTTTCCTGGTAATCGCCGCGTTCCTGCCGATGGCCGACCGGCGGACAAAAAAGTGTCTCGCCATTCTTCTGTGTGACCGTGAGCAGAGTGATTTCGGAATCAAAATTGATAAATTCCTCCACGATAATTTCGTGCGTCTCTGTGCGGCTTTTCGTTGTGGCGATCTCCCACGCTTTGTCAATATCCGCTTCAGTTCTTATGTACGACTGGCCTTTCCCAGACGATGACATGAGCGGTTTTACCACGCATGGAATGCCTACTTTTAAAACTGCTGCGCGTAATTCTTCTAAGTTTTTTGCATATTCATATTTTGCGGTTTTCACGCCAAGTTCGCGAGAAGCGAGGTCGCGTATTTTTTGCCTGTCCATCGTGAAATTCGCCGCGCGCGCACTTGGCACGACTTGTATTCCCTGCTGCTCGTAGTCGTAAAAGCGCTCGGTTTTTATCGCTTCGATTTCCGGCACAATGAGGTCAGGCTTGTGTTTTAAAACAACTGCATCGAGCGCTGCGCCATCACGCATGTTGATAATTTCGCATTCGCGTGCTACCTGCATTGCCGGCGCATCGTCGTAGGAATCAACTGCGATAACGTATTGCCCAAGGCGTTGAAGTGCGATAACGAGTTCTTTGCCGAGTTCGCCGGAGCCGAGGAGGAGTATTTTTTTTCGCATTTGTTTTATTTTTAAAAGTCGTGTATTGCGGGGAACGAAGCAATTGCAAAGACTCCGGACGCGTCAGCCTGTGTTTGCGATTGCCATGTCGCAGAAGACTGCTCCTCGCAATAACGAGCTGAGTAATTTACACAAAGAAATTCATAATTGAGCTCGCCAGGCGCCAGCCAGACACCTTCTCAAATGGATGTGGCGTATTTGGGAGAACTTCAAATTCAGCGTTCGGCAGCATCATAAAAACATCGCGGCTTTCCTCAAACGTCACCATATTGTCGCGGTCGCCAACACCGATGCGCACACGCTGATGAATATTTTTTAAAACGTCCTCTTTTAAAACAGGATTTTCACCGAGCGAAAGCATCATTTCTTTTGTTTTATCCACCACCGTTTCCCAACCAGAAGCAAAATGGCGCTCTTTTAAAACATCCACAAAGGCGGGTACTTTTTCCAGCATTTTCGCGCGGTCGAGCATTTTGGTTTCCTGCGTGGCAGACTCCGGCGTCCAATTAAATTTCGTACCCAGCGTGAGAATACGGTTAATACGTTCCGGCTCAATTGCTGCAAGATGCAGAGCTACATACCCGCCCATACTGTAGCCGAAAATGTCAGCTCTTTCAATGGAATTTTCATCGAGAAAATTCTTCAGGTTTTGCACAAAAAGCTCAATGGAAAAGCTATCGCCTTCTTTTAAAAATGCGCTACCATGACCTTCAAAATCAAGCGTATGCGTTTTAAAACTTTCCTTTAGTAGCGAGCGGAGATTATCAAATTGGGATTGAGCACCAAGGGCGCCGTGCAGCAGAATAAGCGTTGGTTTATGTGACATCGGGAAATACGTTTGTGCAAAAAAGCCGTTTTTTTTAAAAGCAGTTATGTAAAATTACGAATGTTTTTTTAAAGAGTATATGCATAATGCAAGAAAGCCGGAAGTTTTCACCTCCGGCTCTTGTATTTATAACTGTTGCTTTAGGAAATCAAAGCACCAGATGTCTAACGAACAATAAGCAATTGTCTGGTAGCACGGAAAGTCGGAGTAGCTACAGTGTAAATATAACTACCGGAAGCAAGATTCAGGCCTGATGCTGAGAAGCTCACCGTGTGGTGGCCTTCTGTCATAAACATGCTGGCAAGGACTGCTACTTCACGGCCGAACATATCGGTTATTGTCACGGTCGTCATTTCACTTCTTCCGAGCGTAAAGCTAATGCGTCCTTCTTCCATCACAGGGTTTGGCTGTGTAGCTTCCACACTATAACCTGCCTGTGGTATATCAGCTACCGAGGTCGTGATCTCCACTGTTGTTTCACTTGAGCGTACCATACCGCATGTGCCGGTGACTTCTACATAGTAGCGGCCTGCATCCGTTGGGCTGCTGTTTGCTTTTGTATACGTGGCTGTGGTTGCTCCGCTGATGGCATTACCGTCTTTGTACCACTGATAGCTCAGGGTGCCTGTCCCTGTTGCTGCAACGCTCAGCGTCAGCGTGTTGAACTGGTTCTGGCTTAGTGTTGCAACAGGCTGCTGTGTGATGGCTGTCTGCTGGTTGACTGTTACGGTTACTGTCTCAGAGCTTACCTCACCGCACTCGCCTCTGACTATCACGGTGTATTCTCCTGACATCTCCGGTGTTGCTGACGGTGCGTATGTTGATGATGTTGCTCCGCTGACTGCCTGACCATTGAGCCTCCATTCATAGCTAAGACCTGATCCTGTTGCTGTTACTCCAAGGTCAAGAGGGCTGCCCTGGCATACTTCCCGTGACTGTGGCTGCTGCGATATCGCAGTTGCTGCCTTTAGTGACACGCCTGCAGCTGGACTTGTCAAACGCACATTCCCCGGCTGCGATGTTACCATTACCGTGTAGTTTGACGATACATCCGACGATGTTACCCCAGTGATCGTCAGCGTTGAGGTACGTGATCCTGATACGCGTCCTCCATCCTGCATCGCTACGCCGTCTTTCATCCACTGGTATGTCATCGTTGAACCTCCAATGGATGGTGTTGCCACTACGTTCATTGTGGCATTGCCGCCTGTACATACTTCCACCGACTGTGGAGCTGTTGCCAGAGTTATACCCGCTATATATATACGCGCTGTGTTCGACTGCGCTGTACCACACACTCCTGTTACCTGTGCATAATATGTTGCTGAGGTGTCTGTGGAGCGAATGTCACTGATCGTCAGTACTGATGAGCGGCTTCCGCTGATGCGGGCGTCATCTGTCAGCGCTACTCCGTTGCGGTACCACTGATAGCTCGCTCCCTCCGTTGGAGT
>DASPKH010000105.1:0-2098 GCA_035628175.1 Patescibacteria group bacterium | reverse complement strand
TTAAAACAATTGCGATATGGCGCATCCGCGATTTCAGTTCGCGCTGTGACCACGCTTCGTCGTAAACGAGTTTTACAAAGATTTCTTCGTCAAAATCGGGAATATGCTTTTTAAAAACCGCACATGCCTCTTTAAAAAACTGGGGCGAATAAATGTCTTTTAAAAGCTCAGCCATCGTTACTTCTTCTCCGCCAGAATACATGCACACGCCGTTTCGAAATCCCCGCCGTCAAATCCTTTGGTCATGCTTTCCCGCAGTTCTTCTTTTAAAACCGCAAAACCATGAGTTTCCAAAAGCCGGCGCACATCCTCCTGCGTGTACGTCGTAAAACCCTCCTTCGTAAACGGCAGCGCTTCCACAATATGCTTCGGGCGAAAGCCGATGAGCATCTTGCCGTTTGGCTTTAAAACGCGCTTTAATTCCTCTATCTGCGCATCAGCATCACGCCAGAAATACAGCGTATTCAGCGTGAGAATTACATCAAAGCTTTCGGCCTCAAAAGGCATTTGTGCCGCATCGCCGCACAATAGTTTCAGCTTTCCGCTTTGGAGCAATTCCGCATTATTCGCTGCAGCTTCATCGCACATTGTCTGCGAATAGTCGAGGCCGGTGAGAGAAATCTCGGGATTAAGCTTTAAAAGCTCTGGAAAATATTTGCCGTTACCGAAACCGATTTCGAGAACGCTGTCGCCGATTTTAAAAGTGAGAAGCTCGAAGGCGAGCGTGTGCATGTCGGCATTGCCGGTGTTCATGTTGTTACCGATGATTTTGCCGAAATCGCCCTCGGGTTTGCGGAGCTGGCGTCCGACTTCGAGGAAGTCTGGTTGGTTCATAAGTTCTAGTAATTTATTCTTTTAAAAATTCTGCATGGAGTGCAATTTCTTTTAAAGTTTCGCCTGCTTTTAAAAATTCGTATGCTTGTGCGCTTTCACGTGAAGCGACAATTTTAAAGCGCTCTTCATTTAAATAATGTACAGCGCAGCTGTCGTCAATGCCGATGCCAGGGAGCATTTCGCCCGAAGCAATTTTGCTCGTAAAAGCCGGTCGCCGTTCGGCTTCACCGTCGAAATGAGGTGATGCGCTACCTTTTAAAAACCCAAGACATTGCAGGCGATTGAGTTCGTTAGGAACAGAATCAGTCAGCCCTTCTTCAAACCAGCAAATCGCGCCTGCGCTGATGCCGCACATAATAATCCCATGCTCATACGCTATACGGATAATTTTGTCCAAACCCCATTCATGCCAGAGCACAAGCATATTGCGCGTATTGCCGCCGCCCACATAGAGGATGTCCTGCGACTGCACAAAGTCCTCAATGTCAGCTGTGTGACCGCGAAAAAGCGAAAGGTGCGATGGCTGGCATGACAGTTTATTAAAAGCTGCGTAAAAATTCTCCGTGTAACTCTGGGCATCGCCGCTCGCTGTTGGGATAAAGCACACGCGGGGATTACTCTTCGGCGACTGTGCGAGAATATATTGGTCAAGCGCAGGGTTGTCCGGTTCCATCGAGAACCCACCACCACCAAGCGCGATAATCTGGCGTTTTGATTCCATTATAAGAGGTTATTTTCTTCATACTTTTTAAAACCGCGCTCAGTAAGTCTTTTCAACTGCACGAACAATTCCGCATCCGACTTTTTAAAGTTAAAGCATGATTTTCCCTGCATTTTTTTGCGTAGTTCAGGCGAAACTTCATTAAGCAATTCGGGGTACATATACACGGGAAAAAGGTGAAAACTCACGTAATTTTTCTTGATCTCCACACCTGCGAAAAACACATTTTCATCCTTTTTTAAAGGATGCGTTTTTGCATCGAGATAATAGCGCTCATCATTGTTAACTTTTACAATCAACTTGTCTTCAAAAGTTTTTAAAAGGTTCTTGAGCTGTGTGACTACTTCGGGGAATTGTTCTGATGACATTGTTTCTGCAATATTGTTACCGAAATGTTTGCCCTTAAAGTAATCAAAAATCTCAAATTATTACCCAAATATCATAAAATTTTTATGTTATTTCCCTATTAACGGCGTACTTTTTAAAAAGAGATAATTGTTAGTCACTCAAAGGCATATTCTCCAATAAAATTTTCTTGTAGTC
>DASPKH010000104.1:0-4826 GCA_035628175.1 Patescibacteria group bacterium | reverse complement strand
CGATAAAGGTAGAGTATAACAGCGAACTTCCAGAAGAATTAATTTTAAAAACAAAGGCATCACCCACTGGGGCTATTAGATTAGGATCATCATTGAATGTTTGGTCGTATGCCCCTGTAGTTGTCGGAAACCAGTTTCGTACTGGGTTTACTTCCCGCCCAAAGGTTATACCACATACATATACATTCAAAGTTTGGTCTACAGCTATTCCATATCCCATTTCACCAGCCGAACCACCAACGAACGTAGAATAAATAAGGCTACGGCCATCACGCGATAGTTTTGTTACAACAACTTCCCCCTTTTCCCAAATATAATCGTATACACCTAATTCATTAGGTTGTATTGGGTAGTTCTGTGAGGCTGTTGTCCCAGTAACGTAAATCGCACCAGCAGTGTCAACTGCTATTGCCGTAAGCTGATCAGTGTTACTGCTTCCAAGATAAGTAGAATAGATAAGTGGATCTATTATTAGTGGCTTTGTTTTATCATATTTCCCGAGGGCAAACCCTACTTCCCCATTATTAAAAGCAAAGCTACATTCCACTTTTTTCCTTTTTCCTGCCACTTCCTGAAAAGCAAACAGTTTCTGCTGAATAACATCTCCCAATGCTGTCTTTACAACAAGTTCTCCTTTCGTATTAATGGAAACACCATGTGCCCCCTCAAATGTCATAGCTATCTGATTTGGATCTGCTCCTGCTTTTACAATCATATCATAACGCAGTGATCCCTCATCGTGATATATTCGGGTGTCGATCCCTTCATAGACTTTTAGAAGAGACACCTCTTTAAAAAGCCTTACATGGCTTGTCCACTTTGCAGGATCAGAACCTATGAAATAGTTGTAATATCCAGGCTGTTCTTCACGAGCTTCGGTCATTACTCCAGACAAAGCATTTTTAAAGCTCATAGAAATAACATGTCCACTACGCTTATATTCTATTTTTTTTACAGCGGAGACCTGAGAAGAAGCCTTATTTTTTAAGGAATATAAGTCATAGGTAATGCCATCATTTGTTACCCATGCATCCATTCCTTTGATGCGGCTTAAGTATTTCACTTCCTCAGGCCACTGGCCTTTATTCTCTATGAAAAATTCATGCGAAGGTACGGAAGTATTTTTTTTACCCTGCCCGAAAAGCGGAGTGATCACGCAGATAATAAGCGCGAGGAAAGAAAGGAACTGTTGTTTCATATACCTGTCCTACTGTGGAAAGTATGTATCGTGGTTGTAGCTTAAAATACAATTTTTTTGTATTATTTCAACCATATTTTAAAAGGCAGGATGTTAATTTTTAGCAGTTTTTTTTAAGAGGACTTTCTGACTTTTAAGAATAATTTTTAAAGTTTTTTGATCTATTCTTTTAAAGCTGTTATTGTAAAAAGGTCTTCCGACACGGCACGGGTATCTGCAATCATCAGGCGGTGCTTATCGTTACTATAGCCGGACAGCTTTCAATAATGGCGCAGTGTTAAGTTTTAAAGGCATCTGACATTTAAAGATTTGCCAAGTCACATGTCGATTAGTGGCATTTTTCGCCTCTCATTGTAGTTTAAACGTGAGGATTTTTTTGGGTTAAAATTAAATCTCTGATACGAACTTATCTTGCGACTGTTTCTGATATAACTTGTTTCTTTATAATCCGGGCGGACGTTCCTGTTGATTTTCACAATATTTCTTCCGCTTCTAGAACAATCTCAATAATCTCCGGATTAGCTTTTTTTTATCGCGACTCCGTATCTCAACGCACTGGGGAATAATTTATATTTTGACTGAAATTGCGCATTGTACCTTATTATAGAATTTTGTCCTGCATAGTCGTAATGTAGCATCCACATAACCTCCGGTAAGCGTTTTAATACATACTCCACTGTAAAGCCATTATGCGCTATCTCAGGATCGTGAAGTCCTATTAAATCAATAGATGCAGTCCAGGATCTTCAGCCCCTAAGGACCGTGTTCTGAAGCTGCTACGACTACATCATCCGGTAGCCTTTGACATAACCTGGCCATTGCAATGTTTGCTTTCTCCCAGCTGAGTAGTTGTCCATTAGGAGCCACCACGACGGGTTTACTTCGAGTCGGCGCTACTTTTAAAACAGTATTTGGATAAAGGATGCTGGCAGGAAAAATAAATATGGAAGGACTACCGCCACCATTAGAGCAGGGCTTTGGCTCTAGGGGCGATATGAATGAAGTACGCGCAATAATTTAGGTAAGTAATGGCTTCTATCAGTAATAAGAAAGCAACCAATAATCATATAAGGCAGAGAAGAAAAATAAAACCGCGAATAAAAACCCATAATCTGCACTACTGTAAAGTAATACAGGAAAATAATTAAAACAGAGACTATATATACCACTAATATACGCCTTTGTTGAGCAGATTCGCCAAAACACGCGCAGACTCACGCCGCTCATATTTCACAATCGAAGCTTCATCCGGCGAAAATTCCTTGCCAGATTTCCAGGCCTTAAAATAATCTTCAATAATCGCCGCGCATTTTTCAATTTCACTCTGCTCGGCTACTTTCCCGGAACCAGTTTCTTTTAAAAGCTTTGCAATCGCGCTATTCTGCGGTGCAACGGCGATGACGGGACGCTTTACGCCGATATATTCGTACACTTTTCCCGGAACGATTTCCTCAGATTCCTTGGCTTCGTCCACGATGAGTAGCAGTGCGTCGCTTTTAAAAAGCTGACGGATACTTTCCTCGTGCGGCACGTATTTGATGATTTCTATCGAATTTTTAAAACTCGCTTTGTCAAACATTTCCTCGATTTCCGCACCAAACCGCCCGACGAACCGCAGGTGAAATTCATCGCTTTTAAAAACACCGCGGTCAATCAGCATTTCCAGCGCTTTAAAAAAACTCGCCGGATTGCGCCGCCCGTAGAGCGAACCCGTGTAAGTAATCGTAAACTTTTCGTTTTTAAAAGCTTCCAGTTTCGGGAAGTCCGACGAGTCAAACCCATTCGGCACGTGGTGGAATTTCTTCGCGTGGAGGTCGGGATATTTCCGCAGCGCGTCCGTGATAATGCCTTCCCACGCGCATTCCACCGCATCAGCTTCTTTAAAAACAGATTTTTCCAGAGCGCGGTCTATCGCCGCCGGCAGGAACCACCGCTTCGGCGTCGTCAGGAATTCCGTCCACGGGTCACGCAGCCCCGCCACCCACGGCAGCCCCGTCCGGCGTTTTAAAGCGCGCCCGATGAGCGAACACGTGTACGGCGGCGACGACGAATAAATCGCGTCAATGCCGTGCTCCTTTATCAATTCCTCACCGCGCTTCACTGCCGTCAGCAACCAGCCCACGCGCGCATCGGGTATGAACAGCGTCGCGCGGATAAACTCTGCCACACGGTCTTTAAAACCGCTTTTCTGCCCTTCTTTTTTCAGCACATTCACGTCAATCGGCGTACCGGCTTTCTTGCCCGTGAGCGCGCGGTAGAGGTCGTACGGCTCGTAAATATGCGTCCGCTCCACAATCGTCCCGGCGGGAATTTTCTTCATCAGCGACTCATCGCGCGCCGGAAAATCGCCATTGCTCACCGTCAGCACTATCGGCTGCCAGCCGAAATCCGTCAGGTACTGCACGTGTTTTAAAACGCGCTGCACGCCCGGCCCGCCCGACGGCGGAAAGTAATATGCGATGATGAGTACTTTTTTCATGATTGGGTTTTGGCAGTTAGCTGCTGGCTTTTAGCTTTAGATTAGAGAGAATTTTAAAAATATTATTTCCTAAATCCATTCCTTCCCTTCCAGTAAAAGCATCCCAAGCATTTCCTGGAAAAAAGAAAAAATGTAGTTTTTTTATTTCTTCTAAATTTCCTTGTTTTAAATTTTTAATAGAATCTTTTAAAATAGGATGGAAATCTTCTGCAAATAAAATTTCTCCATGATAACCACTAGAATAACCGCCAGTATATTGTGAAGCTAAGTTGTGTGCTTCATCTAAAAGTTTTAAAAGTTCTTCTATTTCTGCTTTCAAATTTAATCTCTCTGCACATGTATCCAGCGTATCACGCCAAAACTGCTTTTTAAAAACTGCGTATGTTCGGATTTATTAAAGATTAACTCAAATTCCACCGCGCCATTCTGAAAATACACTTCCCACGGCGACGCGATTTTCCCTGCGAAATCCAGCATTGTAAAAGCTAACTCTTCAGCAGAAATTTCAGCTTTTAAAAGCGTTTTTAAATCAATACAAAATGAGTCGGGAAATTTATAATACTTTTCAATTTTTAAAATTTCCGTTTGCGGCAAAACCTGTTGCAATTCGGCAGCGAGCCTTTCAGCTTTTTCGCGCATCGGCTGATGTTCGGTGATGATGCGCCAAAGGAGATTTGCCATTTTAAAAATTTTGCTTTTCCAGAATTCGCTGAACTTTTAAAAAATTCTCTCTTTCCTTTTTCCAATGAGAAATTCGTGCATCAGTTAGATTTTCAATCGAATCAATTTTCCTATTGAGATTATCAATTTCCTTTTTTAAAAACTCAGCTATTTCATCAATTGTATTTCGCAAATCTCTATTTTTATCTTCACTTTCTTTTAAATGCCTTTCCTTCCATTCAATTTCTTCTTCGTATAATTCGATATATTTCCAGAGATGCTGTTTGCTATAAGGCTTCTTTTCGACGTGAATTTCAGCACATTCAATCGTTATTTCTTCATAGTTATTTTGGTCGAATATTTTAAAAACTCGATTATCAGAAATTTCATACAAAACTGCGTCATACAGCCCATATTCTTCCTCCTCGAATTTTTCTTTAAATGTTGATTCGCTGCCTGTAAAGTTATGATGAAGCAAAGTAATAACAG
>DASPKH010000103.1:0-14781 GCA_035628175.1 Patescibacteria group bacterium | reverse complement strand
TACCCCAACATTCAATTACGCTGCGCGTACCGGAACACTGTCAGCATATGGTATAAATCCAACAGATGAGCCATGGGGCGCGTTTTATGCCGGAGCGAATTTCCAGAGCCTGGTTGATACTATTTTCCGTGGCAGAATTGAAATTAGCCGTGCAATTCCACGCTCAGAAGTCCCTGTATTAACAAACTTTGCGGACTCAACACAGCGTGCAAATGTAATTTCACGCCTTTACGCACTTATCCGTGAGAAAAAAGCGGCTATTATCTTCCCTGAGTTCGAGGATAAAAGATATGTGCGTGAGAATATCATTCTTCCATATATGAAAGAAATTACCAATAATAGAACATTCGTAGATATTGGTGATGATGATGGAAATGGAGTAGTTGATGAGACAAATAGTATCGTTACTACTGAAAAACTTATTAATGGTCTAGATTATTACTACAGGATCCTTGCATATGATGAGGGTGATTATCGCCAGCAAACCCCAGGTAAATACACTCCATCTGTGACCGAAGCCAATATTATTCGTGCTACTCCTTTGGCTGCACGTGCAGGTAAACCTGCAGAAGTTACCATTACTTCACAGACAGAAGACCTTCTTGGTGGAGTATCGAATTTTAGATTTATTGTACAGGATCAGGATCGTCTGCGTCAGTTATATGCAGGCCATGAATTAGAAGTTGAGTTCCAACCAGCGATTTTTGCAACTGGTTATTTAGCTCCAGCAAATGGTGCAAATGGTATATATGGAAGTAACATTATTTTTAGAAATATTACAACTGGTCAAGTGTTAGCTGAGTATCAGACTTTCTACGAGCCTACTCCATGCGGTCCTATTATTGGTACTTTTGCTGAAAATGCAGGGATTTTTGCAGGTTGTGATACTTGCGAAGACAGGCCAATTGGTATTGATACTTCTACGCTTACGGCTTCTAGAGGAGGTACATTTAGCACGGACTTTAGTTGTAACGCTCCGAACCAGTTTGTTAACAATGCATTAGGCTTTGCTTTTGATTATACATTTGTACAACAGGGTGGTATTTATCGTCCATTCACTGCAACGATTACAAATGGTGATGCTACACCTACAGTTGCACAAGTATCTGTTTCTGAAAGAGCTCAGCTTACCCAACCTGTTAACGGACAATGGGTAACATTTAACCAGGGACCGGTAAAATACCGAGTGAAGTTTGAAACCGGAGGACAGGAAACTCTTAGACTTCGTTTTGGACGCCCTGCCGCTGAAAAGGATTTTGTTGTGTCGTATTTAAATGTAAAAGTAGAACAGGATACCCGTGAAACACTTCCAAATGGCAAAGTAGTTGGAAGTACAATGGAGATTCCACATACGCCTCTTACAGTTCGTACTGGCAGCACCTTTGTAGATGTAAGAGATGTACCGACAAATTCTTATAACCTATCCGCTTACGGCTGGGTTGATGGTGACTGGGATTCAACAAGTACAGAAAATCTGCGCCGTGATGCTTTCCTTGAACGTCAAAAACAGTCTACACAGGAGCAGGGTACACAAGCATTACCAGTAGGAACACAAGGCCGTTATTATCTGACAGGCCAGTCTGTTGATGGACAAAATCGTGTGAAATTTACCCATACTTTACTTGGTTCAGGCGTAACTTTTGGTATGGACTTTGCGAATAAATACGGTCGCAAAGCTTCTGATCGCGCATTATTCAGACCACAGCGCGTGATGCCTCAGAACGATTTTGAAGCAGGGGATGAAGTACTATTCCAAACATTTGGCGGCGCAGCAGGACTTCCTAAAGCTGGGGCCCGCATCCGGGCAAAAGTTTCTGATGTTACGCCGCTTGCTGATGTAACTGATGAGATGCTCGAACAGGTTCAGGTAGTCCCAAATCCGTATTACGTCACACACTCCGGTCAACAGTCGCAGTATGATGCTAAGATCTACTTTACAAAGCTCCCTGAAAAATGTACGATTTCAATTTACACGATTAATGGTGATTTAATTCGTACAATCGAGCATAATGAAGAAGAGATTCCTGAGGCAAACCGCACATATCGTCAAGGTACCAATATTTGGGATTTGCTAAGTGATAATAAGCAGCGTTCTGCAAGCCAGGTTCTCATTGCGCATGTTGAAACTCCAAATGGAGCGAGCACAATTGTCAAGTTTTCAATTGTAACCGGTGGATATCGCCAGGTTCCGTAATAATATTTTATCAAGCACTTCCCTTTTTTAAAAGGGAAGTGCCAAATTTGAAATAAAAGGAGATACTATATGAAAAAATATATACGGCCGGTAGCATGTGTTGCATTTATGGCAGCAGGTATCCTTACCAGCCCGCTCATGGCGCAGAATGATGGTGCTACAGGCTCATCAGGTGGCGCATTTAAAAAAGTCGGTGCTTCAGGTGGCCAGTTTTTAAAAATACCTGTTGGTGCACGTGCCACAGGTATGGCTGGTGCTTTTAATGCCATTTCCGATGATGTAACTGCAATATACTGGAATCCATCAGGACTAAGTAAATTGCGCACAGTAAACGCAAATGTTACGTATAACAGGTGGATTGCAGATTTTACTCATAATTTTGCAGCGATCACAGCACCAATAGGTGAAAATTATACTATTGCTCTTAGTGCATTGTCTTTTTCAACCGGAGATATTCCTGTAACAACACTTGACAGACCGGAAGGAAATGGTTCAACATACAGTGTAAATGACTTTGCACTTGGACTTTCATTTGCAGGGAGAATTACCGAACAATTTTCAGTTGGTGTCAATGCGAAATATGTTCAAAATGGTTTCTCTAACGTAGCCAGTAATGGTGTTGTATTTGATGTTGGTACTGCATATGAAACTGGTATCCAGGGCATCCGACTTGGCTTTTCAGTTCACAACCTAGGAAGTGACCAACAGTTTAATGGTCAGGACCTGAATGTAAATAATTCAGGAACCCCTGGCAGTTCGACAAATACGAATACGAACCAGGCTCTTATTACAAATGAATTTTCCCTTCCTTTGTCATTCCGAGCTGGTATAGCATCAGAAGTACTAAATGATGAAACAAATAATCTTCAGGTAGCTCTAGATTTTGAAACATTTTCAGATACTCCGGAGCAATTCGCCCTTGGTGCAGAATACACATGGAGCAATCTACTAATTGTTCGTGGTGGTTACCGGCTTGGACACGATGAATTCGGCCTTGCTGGCGGATTAGGCCTACGTTATGAAGGAGGTAGCTTCGGTGGCCAGGTAGATTATTCAATCAACCCAACTAGTAACCTTGGGCTTGTAAACCGTATAAGCCTCGCATTTACTTTAAAATAAATCACGGGTTTATACAAGCTTTTAAAGGCCATTGGTTCCTACCGATGGCCTTTTTTATTATAAAGGATCTAGGAGTTAAAAATAAAGTCCAAAGATAAACTTCTATTTTTTACTAACTTTTGTATTTATTGTCATAACTATGACTTTAGCGACACTCATAATATTACGCTATGACACACCTGAAAACAATCCTGCTGTTTGGTCTGCTTTTCTTTACCGCCCCCTCACTCTGGGCTAAGGTAATACCCTTCTCTATTGATGCTGCACAATTTCGCTATGATAGCGAGCGCACCTTGTGGGAAATGTATTATTCGTTGCCGGATACATCTCTTACGTATACAGGGTCTGCCTCTGGGCAGACAGGCGAACTGTACATTAAAACGACAATTTTCTCTTCGAGAGATACCGCAGTACGACAGGAATGGATTATCTCTAATGTCAAACCGTTGGCTTTAAAAAATAATGTTGAAAATCTTGTCGGGCAGAAAGGTTTTGCCTTATTGCCGGGTCAGTATACGGTGGAAATTGAGATACGTGATCTTAATGATACATCTGCTCATGCCAGAAGTTCATTTCCGGTCAATATCCGTAAATTTGAAAGTTCTAGAATTGCTCTTAGCGATCTAGAACTTGCAACTGCAATTACAAAAGAAAACGTTGATCAGGTGCCAGCCTTCAAAAAGGGTGTTTTGGCTGTAATGCCAAATCCTTCGCTAGAATATATCGATACGCTCCCAGAGCTTAAACTCTATGCTGAAGTTTATAACCTTCCGCTGACAGGCAATCAAGCGTATATGGCCAATTATACTGTATTTGATGCAGCCAAACGTGAAGTTTTCTCGGTGCCATTGGTCAGGAATTATTCCTCTGATGCAATAGTAGAAACGGTTACACTTCCAATGGATATTGTGCCGACCGGTGCTTATTTTGTACAGCTTACTGTCTATTCCCCAGCTGAAAACCCGGTCGACTCACTGTCTGTGATGAAAAAATTTTACATACTCAATCCAAACATGAAGTCGGAGCTGGATGTTTCTATGTCGGAAGATCAAATGTTTGCTTTGAGTGAATTTGCGACGATGAACCCTGAGCGGCTAAATTCTGAAATTGAAAAAATTAGAGTAATTGCCTCATTGCAGGAAATGGCTTCTTTCAATTCACTGTCTGAGCATTTGGCGCAGCAGAAATTTATTTATCGCTTTTGGGCAATAAGGGATCCGAAACAAGAAACACCAGTTAATGAAGCATTAGAAACATTTCGTGACCTTGTAAATTATGCAAATACATATTATTCTAGTATTCAAAGCAAGGAAGGGTGGAAATCCGATCGCGGGCGCGTACTCCTTAAGTACGGTAAGCCAAGTGAAGTAAACCGCAGTGATTATAATGTAGAAGGGCGTCCGTATGAAACGTGGCTATATAATAATGTCCAGGGCGGTGTGGAGTTCAACTTTGTGGATATGAGCGGGCATAATAACTACAAACTTGTACATTCCACAGCAATTGGTGAAGTTCGTGACTACAACTGGCAGGCACGCTATGTTCGTATGAATAGCTTAAATCCTGACAATGGAAGATAATGGCTTTTGATAGCAATAAAATTATCACCACGCTTTTGAAAAGTGTCGGGCATCTGAGCCGCTCGCTCACCATCAGTCAGAGGGGATCGCTAGGTCGCTTCATGGGCAAAGTTTTAAAAAGTGCAAGCAAAAAGCGGTACCGTATAACCTTTAACAATATTGCACAGGCCTTTCCTGAAAAGCATACGCAGTGGCACCAAGAAACCGCTTTAAAAAGTTATGAGAATCTCGGCATCACGCTCGTCGAGCTTCTCGCTTTTCCGGATCTGAATGACGAGATTGTGGCAAAATATATACGCTACGACAATGTTGAGCTTTTAGAAGAATTGCATGCGCGCGGCCATGGTCTGCTTCTGCTGAGCGGGCATTATGGAAACTGGGAACTGCTCGCGTATTCCGCTGGGCTTTTTTCAAGGCTGCCAATCAGCATTATCGTTAAGCCACAGCAGAATCGATACGCGGATGAGCTCTTAAACCGCTACCGCACACAGCGAGGAAACCGGGTGATACCCATGGGCCAGGCCGCCCGTGCAATTATTCAGGCGCTGAAAAATGGTGAAGCTGTTGCGCTACTGGCTGACCAGAGCGCTACCAGCGATAAGGATATTTTTGTTGACTTTTTCGGCCGCCCGGCAGCAACGTATGAAGCTCCGGCAGCTCTTGCGCTCCGGTTTAAAACCCCTATTGTGATTGGTTTTGCAAAACGTCAAGAGGATGGCACCTATCGCGTGCGTCTGAGTGAGATTCCGCACGAGGATCTCCAGAATACGCCCGAGGGCATCCGCGAGCTGACACGCCGCCACGTAAGAGCACTCGAAAATGCCATCCGTGAGCGGCCAGAACTATGGTCTTGGCAGCACCGACGCTGGAAACATCAGCCAAAATAAAGCTTTTAAGAAACATTCTTTTTGCTTTTAAAAACTCCAAACTATGCTCCCGGAATTAGGGTCTTTTAAAAATATCGCCGTTGTGCAAACCGCCTTTCTGGGGGATGTGGCGCTCGTACTCCCGTTTGCGCAACTTTTAAAAAACTCAATTCCCGAAGCGAATATTTCACTCATTACAACTCCCGCCGCTGCCATGATGGCACGCTGTGCTACCGCTCTTCAAAACGTAATTGCGTATGACAAACGCGGGAAACATTCTGGCTTTTCCGGCATAAGGACTTTTGCTCATGAGCTGGAGCGCTATGGGTTCGACTGCGTGATCGCTCCACACAAAAGCTTTCGCACGTCGCTCCTTGTGCGGCTTCTAAAACCGCGTTTTTCGGTTGGTTTTAAAAATGCCGCGGGAAGTTTTCTATATTCGCAGAAAGTCGGGTATCCATCGCATCTGCACGAGATTGATCGCAATTTCACGCTTTTAAAAGGTTTTAAAAACGGTGAAGAGTTTTTAAAAAAAGGCGCACCGGAAGTAAATGTAAAAATTGCGCCTGAAGATGAATCAGCAATTGCAGAGTTGCTCCAAAAAAAAGGCTTGTACGGTGCAGAAATTATTATTGCGCTTGCACCGGGCTCAGTCTGGGAAACTAAGCGCTGGCGGGTGGAGCATTTTAAATCGCTGTCCGAGGAGCTTTTAAAAAAAAGGCTGCAGGTAATTTTGGTAGGCAGTAAAGAAGATGCCGAGATGTGCCAGGAAATTGCCGGAGCAACAGCTGCGGTGAACCTGTGCGGTGAAACAACACTGCCGCAGACGCTTGCACTTTTAAGACGGATTTCTGCTATCGTGAGCAATGATTCGGCGCCGACACATCTGGCCGGGCTGGTACAATGCCCGGTGATAACGATTTTTGGCCCAACATCACCGATTTTCGGATTTGCGCCACGCGGCAAAAATGACCGGGTTGTACAGAATGAAGAGCTCCGATGCCGCCCGTGCGAAATCCATGGTGGAAAACGCTGCCCGATCGGCACACATGACTGTATGAAAAGTGTGATGCCGCAAACCGTTGTAAAAATGGTAGAGGATGTACTGCGGAAATCAGTACGTGTTTTGCCGTAATTTGCCTGTTTTATAAACGTTAAGTGAATTTACAGCGAAAAATTTTGTAAGTTTATATTCTTAAAAAAATAATTGATTGTTGGAGAAACAAGCATATGAATAACCGCCCACGCAGGCCACGCATTGAAACTACACCCGGCAAGAAGAAACGCCAAGAGCATGAAGAGCGCTCAAATGAGGTGCGTTTAAATAAATTTCTTGCTGATTCGGGTATTACCTCCCGGCGTGGCGCTGACGAACTGATTGGCCAAGGAGTAGTGAAGGTGAACGGGCAGACTGTTTCGGAACTTGGCGTAAAAGTAAAGCGCACTGATTTTGTAACGGTCGAAGGCAAACCTGTCAGCAACGACAAACACCTTACATATGTAATCCTGAACAAGCCGAAGGACTGTATCACTACACTGAAAGATGAATTCGACAGGCCGACGATCTTTGATATTGTAAAGATCAAACAGCGCCTTTTTCCTGTCGGGCGATTAGACCGCAATACAACAGGTGCTCTGCTGCTGACAAATGATGGCGAGCTGGCGCACCGGCTCATGCACCCAAGCTTCCAGATCCCTCGTGTGTATAACGTGGGACTCGACCGTAAGCTTGAATTTAAAGATGCTGCACAGATCGCGCGTGGGGTCGAACTGGAAGATGGACCGACTGCGCCGTGTCAGGTTTTTATTGATCCCGAAGATAATACTCGTGCGACTCTCGAGATAACTGAAGGTCGTAACCGCGAAGTGCGCCGGATTTTTGAGTCACTAGACTATCATGTTCGCAAGCTCGACCGCAAAAGCTACGGGCCGATCTCTACACGAGGACTTTCGCGCGGGCAATACCGCCACCTCACGCGTGATGAGATACGTGATCTGCGACGTGCTGTTGGTTTTTAAAATTAATAATTTGTTATGAATATACTCTTCACCATATTAGTAATTTTCCTGTGCACGAATTTTACAGCCCAAGCGCAGCAGGATTCGCCGCAACGGGACAATCGGACTGGATTGCCAACCGCAAGCGCTGTGCCGAAAGAACTTTACTCGCAGAGCGCAACCTTTTTTAAAACGCTTACGCTTAGCAATATCGATGATGCATTCGACCAACTTTTACAAGGAAGTCCGATCCGTGACAAAAAAGAGCAGTTTCAACGACTTGTAGACCAAACCAAACGTGCCTTCCAGCTTTATGGCAATGCACAGGGTTATGAGCGAGTGAGTGATGAATATGTGACCGAATCGCTTATGAGGCTGCGTTATATTACCATGCACGACGATCTGCCTATGCGCTGGATACTCACATATTACAAGTCGCCAAAACGAGGTTGGATCATCATTAATATAAAGTTTGATGATGAAGCGGAGTTCTTCTTTGAAGATTAGATGACCTAAAAGCTGTTTTAATGACTTTTTAAATTAGCTTTATATTTTATGTCACTAAGGCGCGCGCTTGTGCGTATATTGCAGTATCGAAAATTTTGCATTGTGATAACGCCACGCTATGACGTTTTTAAATCCATTGATTCTTCTTGGCCTTGCAGCCGCCTCCATACCGGTCTTGCTTCATCTGCTGAATCTCCGTAAATTGAAAACGGTGGAATTTAGCTCGCTCCGTTTTTTAAAAGAGCTTCAAAAAACAAAAATCAGGCGCCTGAAGCTGCGGCAGATCCTGCTGCTCATACTGCGAACGCTTATCGTGGTTTTTGCCGTTATCGCGTTTGCCCGCCCGGCAATTAAAAGTTCGATCCCGGCGCTCGGCACCCACGCAAAGACGAGTGTTGTGATCTTGCTGGATAATTCCTTCAGCATGGATATTTCTGACGAGCGCGGCAACCGTTTAAAACAGGCGAAAAATATCGCGCAGTCCATTATTGGCGCTTTAAAAGAAGGCGATGAGGCAGCCGTGATAGAAATGGCAAATTCTGACAATCAGCGGCAGGTGATGTTTTCGCAGAATTTCGGTTTTTTAAAAGAGCAGGTGCAAAAACTTCCCGTTGCTACGGCCACGGCTGAACTACAAACGTCATTGATGGCGGCAAACCTTCTGCTGGAAAATTCGAACAATATCAACCGTGAAGTCTATATAATTACCGACGCACAGCGAAATATTTCGGGTGAAAACCGTGATTCGGTGCGCGTTTTTAATGAATCTGTCGCTGTATATGCTATTGCCATTGGAGAACAGGCAAAAGCCGCCGAGCAGAATTTGTCGGTGGATTCCGTTAATATCGTAACACGGATATTCCAGCTGGACAAACCTATCGAGATTGAAGCGTACGTACGCAATAGTTCGTCGCGTGACGCGCAAGGGGTGATTGTGAGTCTGCTTTTTAATGGCGAGCGTGTGGCCCAGCGTGCAGTGGATATTCCTGCAAATTCCGTTCAAACGCTTCAGGTAGCCGCGTCGCCAAAATCTCGTGGCATTGTGCGGGCAAGCGTGGAGATCGAAGGTGATGCGCTTGATGCTGACAATCGTCGCTATTTTGGATTTGTCATTCCACCCGCTCCGTCCGTAGCTCTTCTCGGCAATCCTCAGTCCACACAGTTCCTTTCGCTCGTGCTTCAGGCATCGCAGTCTGCTGCTCTGATACCAATGCCATCGGCACAGGTAAGCAGTATCAACCTGCCGGAATATGATATGGTTATTCTTGGTGGGAATACCGTGACAGCAAGCGATGGTGCGCGTCTGGCTGATTACATCCGCAATGGTGGCGCGGCACTGATATTTGCAGACAAAACAACGCCGATTGAGGAGCGTAAACAATTCTTTGCGCAACTTGGCCTGGCCATCACTGAGCAGACTTTTTCAGCAAACCAGCCAGCACAGTTTACGCAGGTTGATAAAAACAACCAGCTTTTCCAGGGTGTTTTTAAAGCAGGCGGGGATAATCGCGCATTAGTGGAATCGCCGAAAATCACGCGCGCATTTCCTGCCAGCGGCCGTCAGTCTATTATTGAAATGCCAGGTGGCGCGTTTTTAAGTGAAACGCGCATTGGCGAAGGCCGGATGTTGTATTGCGCTGTGGATGCGGGTGGAGAGTGGAGTAATTTTCCGCTGACAGGGCTTTTCCCGACGCTTGTGTATCGCAGTATTCTCTACCTTACCACGCGTGAGGCGCTCGGCATGCAATACGTAGCGGGCAACGCCATTTCGTTTACCCTGCCCAAAAAATATGCTTCAGGTGGCAATTTTAAAATCAGTGATCCCGCAGGAGTGGAATTTTTCCGCCAGGCAGTTAGCCTGCCAAGTGGCGCTGTATTATCACTCGGAGCTGTTTCGCAGTCCGGAGTGTATGCAGTTCTCGCACCAGATGGAAAGCCCGTTACAGCATTTGCCGTCAATCCTCCTGCGTCTGAATCTATTCTGGTTCATTTTGCAAGGTCTGATTTTATGAATCTTTTAAAAAGCCGCGTGGGTGAAAAAACGCATGTTGAGTTTATTGAAGAGCCGCAAAATGTGGTACAAAGCGTTGCCCGCGCGCGCATTGGCACAGAATTATGGAAAGTATTCGTAATGCTGGCCGTGCTGTGCGCACTTGCCGAAATGCTCGTAGCACGGAATACCCGTGAAGAAGTAATGGCGTAATTCTTTTAAAACTTGTTGACTTTAAAAAGTGTTGTGTACTTTTAAACGTACCATGCTGTTTAAAAAAGTTTTTAAAGGAAAAACTATGCAAATCAGAATTATTCTTTCAATTTTCGTTGCCGTACTCATGGCGGCATGTGAGTCGAGAACAGGCGAAAAACTTATTGCGAATTCAGGTCCTGCTGATACGCTTGTCGTTGGCGACGGAACAGCCGAATCTGTTTCTGAAAAGCGGAATAGCGCAACCACCAAGCTCAAACCAGTAGTGCCAGAAAAAGAAAAAACTTTTGCAGATTTTCCCGCAATAGAAACTGCTTCAGGCAAACCTGTAAAGCCAAACTTTGCAACGCATCCGCCACTCAGTAAATATAAAACGGTACTAACGCGTGGCACGGCGAGGGGTGCTAATTTTGCAGGAAAATATGCCTTTGTGACATGGGGCTGCGGAACAGGTTGCCAACAGTCGGCAATTGTAGATGTAACGAATGGGACAATCTTCCCGGGGAAAGAAGCGCGCGGCGGCTACAAATTTACAAAAGAGAGTAGGTTCTTAATCGTTAATCCGCGTGATTCTGTAGCGGTTGATGCAAATATGCCCAAGCCCGAATACTATGTTTTTGAAAACGGAAATTTAACACCTATTGAGCCCTAATGCTTTCTTCAGCTTTTAAAAAACTTTTATTGTCGCTGGTAGTTTCGGCTTCTGCTGGCTTCATCCCGGCGTGGGCGCAGGTGCAGATAACTGCTCCCAAAAGTGCGGAAGTTTTCAAAGGGAAAGATGTAAAAATTCGGTGGAGCGGCGCAAACGGTTCGCCTGTCGGGCTTTTTTATTCCACTGATGGTGGTGCCAGTTGGACGCTGATTGCAGATCGAATTATGGCTAATGAATACCTGTGGACAATTCCGTCTCTGACAGGAAAAATTCTTTTAAAAGCAGAATCGCAGAATGATGCTACTTTCGAACAGATTTGGGAAATTAAAGCAGATCACCCTGAAACATTTCAGTACGAGATCCGCGCAGGCGTTTTTTCGCCGGATGGTTCAACAATTCTGACCGCATCCTCCGACAATGAGCTGAAATTCTGGAATATTGCAGCTCAGACCCATACGGGCTTGACCTTTGCTAACGTCGCACGGGTGGTAACGCCGCATTTTCTTCATGATGACAATACGATCGTCTGCGGGGCAGATTCGGCAATCATCATTTTTAAAAGAAATATCAGCCAGCAGACAATACTCGGGAAAGGAAGCTTTACGTCCGCTATTCGCGCGATTGCTATTCATCCTTACAAAAACATTGTGGCAGCGGCTGAAGTTAACGGTTTCGTACGCGTGTGGGATCTCGATACACGACAGCAGCTCACTGTTTTTGGCGAACCGGAATTTTCTGTATACAGTGTTGCGTTTTCTCCCGATGGTGAAACGATTGCCTACGCAGGCGATAATTCTAGCCTTTTAAAAAGCAAAATTTACCTTGGAAATTGGCAGGATGCCAGCCGTATCGCAGAACTGGATGGCCACGGTGAAGCGGGGCAGAATCGCACCGTGTGGAGCCTGCATTTTTCACCGGATGGCAAACGGCTTGTGAGCGGCGGCGTGGACAAAACCCTACGCGTGTGGAATATTGCTGAAAGACGCGAAGAAATGATTTTAAAAGGGCACAATTTTCATGTACGCTCGGTGCGGTTTTCACCCGATGGTAGGCGCATTATTTCTGGTTCGCTCGACTCAACGATGCGGCAATGGGACTGGCAGCGCGGCGTAGAATTCGGACAAGCACTGCACATGGGCCAGGTGCTTGCAGTGGATTATTCGCCGACAGGCGATACGATCTTTACAACAGGGCGTGATAGGACGATGAAGTTGTGGCGTACTACCGAGGCTTTGTATAGTTTCGATACGACAGAATTTTTCCTAAGAACCGACACGCTCCTGGTACAGGATACAGCATGTGCTGGAGATAAACGTGATGCGGATTTCGGTGAAAAAACATCAATTCTTGTGATATCGCCGAATCCCGCGTCAAATCTTGCTAATATCACATTTACTCTTGCTGAAGATGGGCAAATTTCGTTGAAGATCTTTGATATACAGGGAAATCTTATACGAACATTTTTCACGGAAAGTTTTAAAAGCGGTCGTTTCGAGCGTGATTTGAATCTATCCGGAATTCCTAACGGGGCATATATTATCCGGCTTGAAACGCCGTCACGAAACGTGGATATGCGAATTTCTATTGTGAAATAATTCGCTGGAAAAGTTTTAAAAAGTCCTGCTTTATAGCGGGATTTTTCATTTTTACAAAGTGCTATTTTACAATCATTTCCTGTACAGCTAAATATTCAATAATTTCGCTTTAAAAACCAATGTCCGAACTTTCCCTTCATCCTGAAATAGAAAAGCTCCGTGCGCGCGTGGCTGAATTGCGGTTGGAGCTGCGCGAACTGCATCAGGAATATTATGAAATTCAAAACGAAATTCTGCCTGAGCTAGCCGAAAAATATGATAAGCTTTTTAAAAAGCTGGAGGTTGAAATCCAGCGGAAAACATTAGAAGCAAGCGAAATTTCCCGCAGGGCAGAAATTTTCACGCTAAAACTGAGCCGCGGTGAAAAGCTATCGGCTGAAATGGTGAAGCTAGTGAATACCATGATTGATCGCGAATTCCGGCGTTTTAAAAAGTCGCTTGCTGATGCTTTTGACAAAACGCAGCAGGAACGTAATGTGGAAAATGAAACGAAGTTTTCTCATGAGAAAACTCAGTCACAGAGCGCTTCAAGCGAGATCCCGAAGCTCTACCGCGCTATTGCTAAAAAGCTGCATCCCGATGCAGCAGGCGATGTGACGGGCAATTTTAAAAAATTCTGGGCAAATGTACAGGAGGCGTATCAGAAACGCAATCTTCAAAAGCTTCGTGCGCTACACCAGATTTTATGTGTGGAGGACCAGTTTACAGGGAAGTTTGAATCGGAGAAAACAGAACTTGAAGCGCTAGAGCGCGAGGTTCGCCAGCTTGAGCAAAAAACTGAAAGTGAAAAGCGGAAGCTCACGAGGATCAAAACAAACGAACCTTTTACGTTTAAAGATCAAATTCAGGACGAAACATGGATCGCCGCTCAAATGAAAAAGCTGGAACTCCAACTTTTAAAAAAAGAACGGGAAATTGAGCAGGCTAATGAGATTTTAAAAGAAATTATCGGTGGAAACTGGCTACAAATCCAGAAAAAACATGAGAAGGACGATGAGCCTTTTGACGATGATTTTATGCGTGATGCGTATTTTGGCGGAAAGCATTAGACCGTTGGTAGTTAGTGGGTGAGTAGTGCATGGAAACTCAAATTTGTAAATTTTGTTCATAGTTGCAACACACAAGTTTCTAAAACTTTTAGAAGGTAAACTATGAGACAAAACTTTTTAAAAACAACATTCCTCGCGGTTGCATTTACGTTCACAATAGCTGCATGTGAAAAGGCGCCGAGTGGAGATAATGCGCAAATCGGTGAAAAGCAGCAGGCAGCACAGATTTCGGGGCAGACGTTTATAGTTGATACGGCAGCGTCACGTATTCGGTTTACGGGACATGGTATTGGGAAAAATCACCCTGGTACTTTCAAACTTACCAATGGAACTGTTGCTATTCAAGATGACGCAATTACGGGTGGCTCATTTACAATTGATATTAAGTCTATGCAGCTTGAGCAGCAGGAAGGCCCTATCCAGAGTCAATTACGACCACATCTTATGAGCGGCGATTTTTTTGATGCTGAGAAATTTGGTACGGCAAAATTTGAAATTACGGGTGTAACACCGTATAGTCCCGGTAGTAGCGATACCTCGGTCGTTGAGGGCGCGAATTTTAACGTGAGTGGGAATTTTACGCTAAAAGGTACAACAAAAAATATTACATTCCCGGCGCGGATAGACCTTGATGCGAATACGCTGAAAGCACGCGGAAATTTTGACATAGATCGACGCCAGTGGCAGATGAATTATGGCAACGACAAAACGCTCGGCGACAAGTTTATATCGGAAACCGTGAATATTGAGCTGGACCTGCGTGCCGTGAAGCAGTAAATTTTAACCCATTTTAGGTTTTAAAAAGTTTTTAAAACGTCGGGAATTGCGTAATTTGAGAATTCACTTTTGACTTTCGGTCAGAAGTGAATTTTTTGTTTTTAAAATCAAGGTTTATAGAATTTAAAAAAGAATGAAAAACTACACAATCGAGCAGCGGGACGAACAGCTTCAAAACACAACGTCGAATATTCGCTATAATGTTTTTTTTAAAAATGCGGCGCAGCACCTGATGCATTTT
>DASPKH010000102.1:0-4797 GCA_035628175.1 Patescibacteria group bacterium | reverse complement strand
TTTAAAAATAGAATCGACACCACGCCTTGCCTGCTCAGGTGTAGCCCCCATATTGACCACACCAAAGCGAATAACCACTTCATCCGGTGCAACCTTCACTTCACCTTTACCCGTTACCGATACCAGTGGCAGATTGGTAGTTTGCGCTGAGGAAAATTGCCCAGCGCTAAACAATACTACGCCAAGAAAAAATGTTTTTAAAAGAATTGTTTTCATAGTGTTAAAAAAAGTGGTTATTTGATGTAAAAACTCACGGTGACGTATTGTGTTATGGCGATTTCTCCCTCAGAAAGCAGGTTTACAGCATTTGACTGTGTATTTACAATCCCGCCATAAACATTTCCATATTCGGAGCCAAAACTGCCGGAAAGGATGTCACCATAGCTGCCATCAGCATTTGCATTACCTTCCCTAATAATATATGCTGAACTGATCTTCCGCTCTAATTCCTTCGCCATTTCTGTAGCCTTTTCCCATGCATTGCGCAGTGCAAGTAACCGTACCTCACGTATAAGAGAATCATTCTTAGCGGTCGTAAACTGAATTCCGCTGATCTTTGTAATCAGAATTAATTAGGCCTTCTACAATCTCACTGTATTGAGTGATACTATTCAATGTTACTTTTATAGATTGTGATGAATGGTATCGTGTGATAAGTGTATCACGCTGGCTGTTGCTGGGTTCATAAGTTTTTCTTTCGTCAAGGTTGAAATTATATGTTCTGATATCACTGCCCTTTATTCCTGACTCTTTTAAAACTTTTAAGATCTGCTCTATCTTCTGGTCACTGCCCATTTTCGCAAGACTGAGCGAAACGTCGAAGGTTTCTACACTAAGGTTTATAACCACCATATCCGGCACAATTTTTATCTGACCTTTTCCCGAAACAGTAATGAGCGGCGGCTGAGTAGTCTGCGCTTTTGCACCCGAAACTAAAAGAAAAACTGTGAAAACAACTATTCTTAAAAGCTTCATATTCGTTTTGGAATATTTTTTAAAAGGTCTCGTAATTTAATGGAAAATCTTTTAAAATTTAATTTTTATTTTTAATAAGAAAATCATAAGTTTACCGCAAGCGAAAATATCGAGGTGAAATTCGCTGAATGGCATGATCCACAAACATGGAGGGCTTAAACGACAAATGGCAAAAAGTACAGACGCGAAGAAAGAAACAAAAAAGAAACCGTTGAAGACGGCAAAAGAAAAAAAAGCAGAGAAATTAGAAAAGAAGAACAGTAAAGGTTAATCGCCTTGCCGTACCTCAATATGCGAATAGAGCGGAAACACTTTAAAAAGTGTTTCCGCTTTTTTAGTAACTCCACATAACAAACAGCGACAGTTTTTCTATTACTGTTTTTGAATGTTCCTTTAAAAGGAAGACTATGCTTTCACTTCAACCGGTCGTGCGACAGTAATCCCCGTTTGAGATTTCACCCCGGCGAGATAGTCATGAAGCGCTGTATCCAAAATCACTTTTTTCTTCGTCTGCGAAGCATGCAGGAAGCGTAGAACGCCCTTTTCATCTCGGTACGCCATTCCTGTATGGGAATAGTCGAGTCCTTCCTTATTCGTCGAAATCGCAATAATATCACCTGTTTTTAAAAGCGGCGCAATTTTCGCTACGTCAGCCTTTGGAATATAAAAATACTGTCGCGCATTAATTGCATTTTCGTGCTTTGCCATCACGGCAATAAGCGACGAATCAGCCACGAGCGGCGGATAATATTTCGGGTGCTGGCTCATAAAATTCACTTTCAGTGGTAATTTCTCACCACCAATTTCCTTTGTTACATCTTTCACAACACCCTTCTGAGCATTGTCATAAATCCAGTCAGCCGTGTAGTGCAGCCGTGAGGTGTAGTCCGTCAGGTTGCCACCACGATAGCGCGTCATCGTGATCTCATTCACAAGATCTTCAAACGTGTCCTTTCCTTTTTTCATGATTCGTGATGTGCCAAGCGCCACCTCAAAAAATGTAACACAGTCCAGCCCAGTAAAATCTACACGGCAAACTTCACCTCCTTCGCCATCAAGCGTTCCGCCAACGTAATCCGTTCCCTGGAGCATCAGCCCGATATTCGCCATCATCTGGCCAATTGGCAGCTGCACCCAGTTTTCAGCCTTTGCTTTTGCTACAATCTTTTTAAAAATCTCACGCGAAGCTGCCTGTTTTTCATCATTACTCAGCACTTTAGCAAGCGTGTCAGCTTTTGTTTGTGTGTCAGCCATCGCCATCTGGCCTGCACCATTTTTTGATTCAGCGCATGACGGCAACAGGGGCAAAAGTACGGCAAATGTTAAAAAATTACGTCTGTTCATATTTTTTTCCAGGTTAAATTTTTCTTGTAGGGGACATACTACTGCATGTCCGCTGCGTCAATATGTCTTACGACTTTTTAAAACACCACCGCGTTTAAAAGAGTTTTAAAATATTACTCCGGCTTTTTTAAAAGCTGCAAACCCAATTCCTTCAACTGCTCTTCCGCAACCGTCGAAGGCGCCTCATCCATCAGCGAACTCGCGCTTGCCGTTTTCGGAAAGGCAATCACATCACGAATATTATCCGAGCCGACAAGCAACATTACCCAGCGGTCAAACCCCATGGCAATCCCACCATGTGGCGGCGCACCGAATTTTAAAGCCGAGAGCAAAAATCCAAATTTCGCTTCCGCTTCTTCCTGCGAAAGGCCAAGCAGGTCGAACATCTGCTGCTGCACGTCATTCTGGTGGATCCGCACGCTTCCTCCTGCCGCTTCGTAACCATTTATCACAAGGTCGTATGCTTTTGCGCGGGCGGCTTCAGGTTTACTTTTTAAAAGCTCAACGTCTTCATTCTTAGGCGCCGTGAACGGATGATGCCGCGCGACGTAGCGGTTTTCTTCCGGAGAATATTCCAGCAATGGGAAGTCCGTTACCCAATGGAATGAATACTTATTTTTCACCTTTTCAAAAATGCCCGAACGCTTTGCAACTTCGATTCGCAGCGCTCCGAGAACAGTATAACAACGCTCGAATTCATCCGCCATTAGCAGCAGCAAGTCGCCTGTTTCCGCCTTTGCAGCGTTTTTAAAAGCTTCAATTTCCTCTTCTTTTAAAAACTTCGCTATTGGTGAGTTCACCCCGTCAGCCGTAAATTTCATCCACGCCAAACCTTTCGCGCCGTAGCGTTTCGCGTGCTCAGTCAATTCATCAAGCTGCTTCCGCGAAAATTCCGCACAACCTTTTGCGTTTAAAAGCGCGATTTCACCACCATTTGACGCCGCGTCTTTAAAAACAGCGAACTCCGTGCCTTTTGCAATATCGGTAATTGTCGTCAGTTCCAAATCATAGCGCAAATCCGGCTTGTCCGAGCCGTAGCGCGTTATTGCTTCGTGCCACGTCATTCTTTTAAAAGGCGTTTCAATCTCCTGGCGGAGCACTTCGCGCCACACAAGCTGCGTAAATCCTTCAGCGAGCGCCATGATGTCATCGGCTTCGACGAACGACATTTCAACGTCTATCTGCGTAAATTCCGGCTGCCTATCCGCCCGCAAATCCTCATCGCGAAAGCACTTCACAATCTGCATATAGCGGTCGTAGCCCGCCACCATCAGGAGCTGCTTATACAGCTGCGGCGACTGCGGAAGCGCATAAAAGCTGCCTTTGTGAATGCGGCTCGGCACCAGGAAATCGCGCGCGCCCTCCGGCGTGGACTTCATCAGCACCGGCGTTTCAAATTCCACAAAATTATTTTCCGCAAAATACCGGTGCGCCAGCTGGTAGAGCTGGTTGCGCACGAGGAAATTCCGCTGCATCGGCTGGCGGCGCAGGTCGAGATAGCGGTACTTCAGGCGCAATTCCTCGTTCGTCTCGATATCACTTTTAATCTCAAACGGCGTTACCTCGGCGCGATTGATTATCCCGAAATCGCTCACCAGGATTTCCACCAGCCCCGTCGGAATATTCGGGTTCGGGTTTTCGCGCATCCGCACTGTGCCGCTTATCCATACCACAAATTCCGAACGCAGCTCCTTCGCGCGCGCGGCAAGTTCTGCCTGCGTTTCCGGCTCAATCACCGCCTGCACCAACCCGTACCGATCGCGTACATCAATAAAAATCAGCCCGCCCATATTCCGCGCCGAGTCCACCCAGCCGTTGATGACCACTTCCTTCCCACTCACTTCCGGGCTAAAATCCCCGCACGTCGCCGTTCTTTTTGTAAAACTCATTGTTGAAATTCTGCTATTCTTTTTAAAAATTATTTTGCTTTTAAAAACTACCCTTTTAAAAACCACAAACCCGAATCGTCATTGCGAGAGGTCTTCCGACGAAGCAATCTGCGTTTTTAAAGCTTTACGACATCAGAAATACAGATTGCCACGCCGAAGACTGCTCGCAATGACGACGCACGTCCTGTATCAACAAAAATACAATATTCCCGCTTTTAAAAAGTAAAAAGGCGAAGTTCTTTTAAAAACTTCGCCTTTATATTTTATAGCGTAAACTCACCGTTGCCATTGCAGGAAAGTACCTTCCGCTGCTTGGCTGGGTTAATCCCTGAAAAATCGTTGTCGTATATCTTGAGCAGAATTGCAGATAAAAATCGTGATAAAACTGGTAATCCGCTCCAGCGCCAATATCCCACGAAATAAATGGCCACGGCGCACCGCCGACATGCATAAAGGGCCTTAAAGCCGACGAATCTGAAACAAAGAAAAACCGCCCAACGACGGAGAGACCATAACCGGAATGCCTGATGTTCTCTGCCGCCGGATTTTCAGCAGTTGCCCTTCCGTGCCATTGCCAAAGAAGAAATTC
>DASPKH010000101.1:0-2137 GCA_035628175.1 Patescibacteria group bacterium | reverse complement strand
ATATAGCATTATTTTTCTTCCAAATCAGAATAAATAGAAAAAACATCATCAGGATCACCTGCGATCTCCCCGATGATTCTGAATTCTATTCTGCGATTTAAAGCACGTCCGCCAGGATTATCCGTGCCATCAGGTTTTGTGTTTGAAACCAGAGGTTGAGAAGCACCATAGCCTTTTGCCTGCAATCTTTCGCGGGCAATTCCCTTTTCAATCAGATAGTTAACTACCATTTGAACCCGAACCTTTGACAGTTTGAGATTATATTCCTGAGTGCCCATGCTATCCGTGTGCGCACCTATTTCAAGAATCACATTTGAATTAGCAACCAAAACGCGGTAAATGGTCGTATTGTCGGCTCCCCTCTAATTCGACCATTTAAAAATAGAGTTGGCGCAGTCCCGATTCCGAATCGGGACAAGCGTAATTTTTCTAACTCAAAATGGTCAAACCATGAAAAAATCACGATTTACCGAAAGCCAGATTGTTGCCATCTTGAAGCAGCATGAGGCGGGAGTAACAGTTGCAGACCTGTGCCGGGAACACGGCATCACGAATGCGACATTTTATAACTGGAAGGCGAAGTATGGCGGGATGGACGCCAGCCAGCTCAAGCGCATTCGCGAATTGGAAGAAGAAAATTCGAAGTTAAAAAGGATGTATGCTGAGCTGAGCCTGGTTCACCATGCCTTAAAGGACGCGATAGAAAAAAAGTTATAAGCCTGAACGGAGGAGGGAGGTCGCTTGCCACATGATCCAGGAACATGGGGTAAGCATTCGTCAGGCGTGTAAAGCAGTGGAACTCCCGAGAACAACATTAATGTACAAGCGCAAGCCCAAAGATGATGATATGATTATAGAACAACTCACAAAACTGACTGAACAGCATCCGTCTATCGGATTCTGGATGTGTTACCACCGTTTGCGAAGGATGGGCCATCCGTGGAATCACAAACGGATTTACAGGGTTTATACTGCGCTGAAATTGAATATTCGCAGACGAGCCAGGAAACGGCTGCCTGCTCGCGTAAAACAAGCGCTGTTTCAACCGCAACATCCTAATCAGGTTTGGTCACTTGATTTTATGAGCGACAGCCTGTGGGACGGCAGAACTTACCGGCTGCTTAACGTGATGGATGATTACAACCGGCAAGTGCTGGCAGTGGAAGCGGATACATCATTACCTGCTCTGCGAGTAATCCGTATCCTCGAACAACTAAAAGAATGCAGAGGCCTACCGCAAATGATACGAGTAGATAACGGACCGGAATTCATCAGCTTTAAGCTGGATCACTGGTGCAAAGAAAATAAAATCACCCTCACTTTTATTCAACCCGGCAAACCTATGCAGAATGGTTATATCGAAAGATGTAACGGGAGTATTCGCTCGGAGTTGCTGAATGCTTACGTATTTAAATCACTCAATGAAGTGCGCCAAAAGGCAGATGAATGGATGACAGATTACAATCATCACCGTCCGCACAAAGCCCTCAATTACCAAACCCCTGCTGACTTGTTATGATGTACTATAAAACCGTAAAAACTCTATTTTTAAATGGTCGAAAAAACGGGGAAGCTGACAATATCGTATTTGCAATAACAGTGGAAGATATACAAAATGAAGCGCTAGAAAAAATTGGCAGATATTTAACAGAAGAGGAGATTTTTATTGCCAAAAAAGGATTGGAAAATGGACTGCTTTTCGATATTGGTACAGTTTACGATGCAATATTTTATGAGATGATTTGAAGTGTAAATTATAAGTGAAAGAAAAATTAAGTCCTTCGGAATTATTAGCCAATGATTTTTTAGTAAGAGCAAGACAGTTCAACACAAGCTTAGAACTGATTAAAGTTCTTAAATCGAGAACCTACCAAATTGGAGAAAGCAATGTTTTAATTCGTGCCGCGTCAGAAGGAAATCGAAGGTATTTTTTTGGAATCAATTATATAACAGTAGAAGAAATTGCCAATCTGGATAATCCTTTTGTAGCCTTTATCTGTGGTTCTATTGATAAAGTTGTTATAATACCGGCAAAAATTTTATTTAAACATCTTCCTCAAATTAGTCACGATAGAAATGGGGAGTATAAAATAAATATTGACAAGGCGTTAAATATTGTTTTATCAGGTAGAAACAA
>DASPKH010000100.1:0-6243 GCA_035628175.1 Patescibacteria group bacterium | reverse complement strand
ACCGGCTCTCAAATTACACTTACCTACAAGCCTGAAAAAACGGCTGTATCAAGCGACAGGGTTCGCGCGTTTGTGTACACATTTACGGAAATGCGTTCCGTCCCGAAAGGCGATGAAGTTTTGCTAAGTTACGATGCAACTTTAAAAGCTTTTAAAGGCGTGTACTCGCTTGAAAAAGACGTAGTTTTTGGGCTTTTAAAGATTGCTACGCCAACAGAAATGGATAACAATAAAGAAAATTTCTGGGATTTTCTCGTGCATGATGCTTCCGGAAAGCCCCTTCGCGGAGCACAGATGCGCGCGGGCATTTCCTATCTCGGTAATCTCCCCACTCAGGCGAAACGCAATGTGGATATTTCGCGGGGCCTGAACTATATTCAAAACGAAAGTACCGCATATCCGGATAACATCCAGGCCCAGATCGGGGCTTTATCACTTCGTTTTGAAAATAAACAGATTGAAAAAGCAGCTTTCGATGAGCAGTTAGGCAAAATTGTCAATACTCCGTTTGATAAAACACGAGAAAATGACCTTCGTGCTGTGACTCGTGCTTTAAAAATCATGAATGAAAATGATCGGGCTGCCCAGCTTGAAAATGAATTTATGGTGAAGTTTCCAAAAAGCGAATTGGCAGAAGAGATTGCCGTTGGGAAATTGTCAGCTGCTAAATCAGAACAGGAGTTCGCCACAGCGGCACAAAGTTTCATCAGTACTTTTCCTGCATCAGTGTATACTGAGCGTGTTTTTACTGCACTTCTTAATATATATCTCCAACAGGGTAAAGTAGATGAGGCAAAGGCTGTTTTGAGTAGGCTCAATAGCGTTCCAGCTAGTGCCTATAACCAAATCGCCTTTACAATATCCGAGAAAGGACTAGAACTTGCAGACGCACTCGCATGGAATGATAGGGCTTTAAAAGATGCTGAAATGCCAAACCTAGAGCGCAAACCAATTTTTGTTACACCAAGCGAATGGGCAGAGGCTGGTCAGCAGACCACTGGCGCAATTCTCTTTACGCGTGGAGCGATTTTAAATAAAATGGGGCAGTCAGCGCAGGCACTTGAAACTTTTACAAAGGCAAAAGCAGCTCTTGGTGAAAATACACCGGTAGAACTCTACAGTGCACTTGTAAGTGTGCACGAATCAACGGGCAATCACAGAGAGGCATATGAAGTGGCGAGTGAAGCCATACGCCTTTCAAAATCCAATAATGAAATAGCTGCTCGTCATAAGGCCCTTTACGCAAGTTTACATCCTAAAGCGAAAGATTACGATAAAGTGCTCTCCGGCTTCAGCGCTGATGCTTCAAAATCCCGTCGTGCAAAGGTCGCTTCAGAGAAAATGATGATGGTAAGCCCTCTGCCTAACGAGACAATGTCTACGTTCGATGGGCGCCAGGTAAGTCTCAATGACCTGAAAGGCAAAATAGTGATCCTTGATTTCTGGGCTACATGGTGCGGACCATGTCGACAGTCATTCCCTGCAATGCAGAAATTGTATGAAAAATACAAGTCAAACCCGAATGTTGTTTTTGCGATTGTGAACGTATGGGAACGCGAGAAAGACCGCAAGAAAGTTGCAAAAGATTATCTTGACAAAAATCCAAACTTTACATTTCCTGTTTATTTTGATGAAGATGATGCTATTGTAAAATCATTTGGTGTGACGGGAATTCCAACCAAATTCTATCTTGATAAAAACGGGCTTGTACAATTTAAAGAAGTTGGTTTTGCCGGAGAAGAAGGATTCCTGCGCGATGCTGAGGATAAAATTGAGGTGCTTTTAAAAGAAGGGTAGGTCTTTTTTAAGTGTTTTAAAAATAAAAGGAGATTGCTGTGCGTGCAATCTCCTTTTTTTATTAAACATTGTATTGCTAAGGTCTTACAGAACTTTTTGTAAAAAACTGGTAATAACAATGTATAAATCTAAAGTATCTTTGAAATGCAAGTTAGCAATTATCTATCATTATTGTAGTATTATGAAAGACAGAGATGTACTTGAAGTGTTGATCGCAATTGCTCATGCAGAGCGCAATCCTATGCTTTCGGAGTTAGTATTTTTGCTGAATTTGGAGCTTGTAGAGCAGCTACAAACACCCGGCAAAAATCTGAATAAAACAATAAAAAAGTATGAAGTGTCTGAAAAGGGGTTTCGCAAAATTGAAGAATTAAAAGCAACTCTCTAAGTAGAATAGAGGCGTATTGAAAGGATTGTAAAACAAAAAGCAGTTCCTTAAATAAAAGGAACTGCTTTTTGCTTATTAAGTACCGAAGGAGGGACTTGAACCCCCGACACATGGATTATGATTCCATTGCTCTAACCACCTGAGCTACTTCGGCAAACCAAGAGTACAAATTTACAAAATTGCCGCCGTCAATTCAAGTAGTTTTTGCAACTTTTTAAAAATTATTGCGAGCTCCCAAGCATTTTCTGAATCTCATCCCGCAATTGAGCCGCACGCTCATAGTCCTCCGACGAAATTGCCTTGTTCATCAGTGCACGGAGCTGATCAATTTTTGACGTAGGCATTGTTTCGGGTTTCGGCTTTTCGAACTTAGGCTGTTGGAAAAGTTCATCCTCTTCAGCATCTCCAAATGCGCCGCCTTCGCTTTCCATATCATCATCTTCTATTTCGTCGTCAGCATCCTCAGGTGTAAACCCAACTTCGTCCATTACTTCATCTGTTACAAATATTGGAGCTTGGCAGCGGACTGCCAGTGCAACCGCATCGCTCGGACGGGCATCTACTTCCACACCATCTCCATCTAGCACAAGCTGCGCGTGGAATGTGCCATCAGTAAGATTATTAATGCAGACTTCTACAAGCGTCGAACCCAAAGTGTCCAGAAGGGCTTTAAGCAAGTCGTGCGTCAGCGGGCGCGGTGGCTTAATGCCCTCCATTTCAAAGGCAATCGCCTGCGCTTCGAACGCGCCTATAACAATGGGTAGCCGTCGCGAACCGTGTGTTTCTTTTAAAATAAGCGCATACGCGCCGGTACTCGCCGGGCTTGCGGATAAGCCTAAGATTTCAACCTGTACTTTACTCATTAAAAAACTCTATTTCATTGGTGTGCTAAGATTTTTTTTCTTTAAAAATAATCACGTTCAATGATAAAAATGCTTTTAAAAATAGAACGCACTTTCTAAAGAAAACAGTTTCTTAGATAAGTAACAGTTTTTAATTGTGATTAGGTTTCCCGTGCACTTCGTTGATTTTTGACGTAAGTTTTGGAAGCACTTCCAGAACATCGCCTACGATTCCATAGTCAGCAAGTTTAAAGATCGGTGCTTCTTTGTCTTTGTTGATCGCTACAATTACTTTTGATGACGACATACCTGCTAGGTGCTGCACCGCACCGGAAATTCCACACGCTACATAGAGCTTTGGAGAAACAGTTTTGCCTGTTTGGCCAACCTGCTCAGTGTGAGGGCGCCATCCGGCATCAACCACTGCGCGCGAAGCTCCTACAGCGCCACCAAGAGCTTTTGCAAGTGATTCTACAAGGTGATAATTCTCGGGAGCTTTTAAACCGCGACCGCCGGAGACAATAATTTCCGCTTCAGAAACGTCCAGTTTGCCTTCGTTTACTGCTACATTGGTAACTTTTGTTTTTACATCCGCTGCTGTAAGATTTGGTGTAAATTCCTGAACGTTCACGCTAGCTGCTGAAGCTGCTTTTTTCGCTGTAAAAACATTCGGGCGAAGGGAAGCAACCTGCTTTGGTGTTGTGATTTTAATTCTCTGGCTTGCTTTGCCTGCATACACAGGGCGTGTTGCCACAAGTTGAGTGCCGTCAAGCTCAATAGCCATACAGTCAGGAGCATATCCTGCCTGGAGGCGAACTGCTACGCGTGGAGCAAGCTCCTTTCCATGAGCCGTTGCCGAAAAAAGCACTAGATCAGCGCCAGTCTGCTGAACTGCCTGCTCTATAACGCTTGTTGCCGCCGTCACAGAATAATCTTTTACTAAATCGCCTTGTGCTACAAGGACATTCGTAAGGCCAAATGCGCCTGCTGCCTGTGCCTGCTCGCTTGTGCCATGAAGTATAATCCCCGTTACATTTTCAGCTGGAGCCAGCGACAAAGCCGCTGTGATTGCTTCATTGGAAGCGCGTTTTAAATGATTTTCCTGTCCTTCAAGAAATACAAGAATTTTCATGTATGTTCACTCTCTTTTAATTTCTATATTTTTACAATTGTTTCTTTTTAAAAGCTCTTAATACTTCATTTCAAAACTTATTACTTCAACTCAAAGCGTTAAATTAATACATCGTCATTGTGAGGAGGTCTCCAACATACGTGGTAATCTCAGATACTCACTATTGCACTAAAAAAGGAATTCTTTGCTACGCTCTGGATGACAGTTTTAAAATAGTTTTTAAAAGTACAAAGCCCGCCGCCCGATTACACCACTTTCGCTTCTTCGTGCAGCAATCTCACCAATTCAGCAATGTCGCCTTCGCTGTCGCCAAGGATTTTGCCTGCGCGCTTTGACTGCGGAAGCTCCATGCCGAGTACTTCTACACGTGTTGTACTGGAAGCAGACGGACGCTCTTCGATTGGCTTTGATTTTGCTTTCATGATGTCGGGAAGTTTTGGATAGCGTGGCTCGTTAAGGCCTTTTTGTGCACTGATAACGCATGGTAGCGTTGTTTCAACAGTTTCCTTACCGCCTTCAATATCGCGGTCTGCCGTTACGTTTGTACCGTTGATAGCAAGTTTTGAAACCATCGATATAGAAGGCAGGCCAAGGATTTCGCCAACCATTGAGGCAACCTGGAATGAGTCAAAATCAATACTCTGACGGCCTAAGATAATCAGGTCCGGATTGAGTTCTTTTGCGACGGCTGCGATATTTTCCGCAACGGAAAAAGAATCTTCGCGAACGTCATCTTTTACAAGGATTGCTTTGTCCACGCCCATAGCAAGCGCTGTACGGAGAGCTTCTTTTGCCGTGTCGCCACCCACTGTGAGTGCCGTTACAGTGCCGCCGTTTGCAGCCTTCTGACGCAAACCTTCCTCAAGAGCGTACTCGTCATACGGATTCACGATAAATTTTACTCCTGCCGGGTTAATTTTTTTGCCGTTCGCGTCCACTGTGATTTTCGAAGCTGTATCAGGCACCTGCGATACACAAACTAAAATGTTCATTCTTTACACCTTTATTATGCAGTAATACGATTGATTTTTTAAGACAGATTCCAAAATTACGAAATTTTTTAAAGACATTGTTCAAAAGCAGAAAAATTCCCATCTGAATGGGCTTTAAAAATGCATTATACCACTTTAGGGCAATTGAAACCTCCTGAGCCTGCAATGATGTAATATCCATTGCCAGATTACCTCGTAGGGAAGTATCTCGTTAAATTCTACAAAGTGTTCTGGTTTTTCAGGTCTGGCTACAAGCTCTTCATACATTGTGGCACATTGTACGGTGGCTTTTTCGATATCAAAGTGTAATGTTTTTAATCGTTTGAGCATGGCAAGAAAGGTAAGCGTGCGATGATTTTCATCATTATTCAGATAGCGTTGGGCATATCGGTTGAAAAGGTCTGTTTTATTAGAGGCAAGGTCGTATTGTCCTATAAAAAGATAATACATTATTTGCAGAACATGAAGTTGTATATTCAGCCCGCTCTTGTCCTTAGTGATTGCAGGCAACGTGGCGATCAGATCGGGGATTGTAAATTCTTTGTATATTTTTTTATCTATACTATGGACAGTGCCTGATTCTAATAACAGGAAAAGATATCCCCTGCATAATTTCCATTTCTCCTGCTCAAAAGGACTAAGATTATCTATGCCTTTTTGCTCTAGTGCAGTTTTATAAAGGTCGAGTGCCAGCCTATAATCGCCATTATGCAGGGCTGCCATCAGAACTCGGTGAAGTGTGGCGTACCAGTTCCGCTTGCCTTTTGGCTGAAACTCCAGCAATTGCTGGCCATAGCGGATACACTGGCCGTAGTCCCGCAATGCAATAGAGCAATTCAAAGCAGTAAAAATAAATTCACCGAGCAGCGATTTCGTATTATAGGGTGGATGTGACGCAAGGAAATCCTGTGCTTCATTGCATATTTCGATAGCGCGTGCATACTGGTGGCTGATCTGCAATGCGTACAGAAGTATCCTGTAGCGGTATAACTCTATAGTGGTGGTTGTGCCACGCGCGCGTATCTCGGCAAGACTGTCTTCATAGATAAAGGCTGCTTCGGCTATCTGTGGGTTGCGGGCAGCGCTTGCAAT
>DASPKH010000099.1:0-2816 GCA_035628175.1 Patescibacteria group bacterium | reverse complement strand
TCTCTTCACGCTGAATGCCAAACGCAACCGATCGAACGGCAAGGAATGGATGCCCAGCTCAGAGAATTTCCGCGTAATAATTTTCTCAGCCAAGGGTGGCGAAGTGTGGAATTCTTCGTTCAATATGAATTACATGACTGTCGTTGGCGATGTGAAACCCGTAAAAGTTGGCACTACCGAGCATTACGAAATGCTTTGGACAGGCGTTGGCAACAACAAGCAACAGGTTCCTGCCGGGACTTATACAGCTCAACTTATAATTCCGGCGCGACCCATACCATATACGGCAACAGTCGATTTCGAATGGAAAGGGCGATAGTAACTTGTAATCAGTTATGCGAAGAAAGTGCTTTTAAGATCCCAAAATTTTAGAGTGATAATGTACTTTTTAAGGGCTTTTAAAAGAACCTAGTTTTTAAAATTGGTGTAATTTTTTACTAAGCAATAGAATCCAAAGTCTCGTACAATTATAATGTCAGTCACCAACAAGGAATTGCCAGCCCTTACCGATCATAGCTTTATGAAACGCGCCATATCGCTCGCTCTCCGTGGAACGGGCAATGTAGCGCCTAATCCCCGAGTAGGTTGTGTGATCGTTAAAAACGGGCGCATTATTGGCGAAGGCTGGCATGAGCGCTATGGCGAGGCACATGCTGAAGTTAATGCTTTTAAAAATGCTACCGAAGACACTTTCGGATCAACTCTGTACGTGACACTTGAGCCATGTTCACATAAGGGCAAAACGCCGCCGTGCGCACCACTTGTGGTTGAAAAGGGAATTAGCGAAGTTGTTATCGGCATGCTGGATCCAAATCCGCTGGTGTCAGGTTCCGGTGTGGAAATTCTCCAAAATGCCGGAATCCATGTTCGTACAGATGTTTTAAAAGATGAATGCGCGTGGGTGAATAGATTTTTTGTGAAAAATATCACGCAGAAAATGCCGTACGTTATTTTAAAAACAGCACAATCGCTTGATGGCTGCATAGCCACGATGCGTGGCGAATCCAAATGGATCACCGGCGATGAAAGCCGCCGCCGCACACACCTGTTGCGCGCCGAGTGTGACGCAGTTCTCATCGGCAAAAATACTGCGCTGCTTGACAACCCATCGCTAACCGTAAGAGCTGTAAAAGGACGCAATCCGAAACGCATCGTGCTTGACAGCAATTTATCTCTTCCACTTGGTTTAAAACTTTTCACCGATGATGACCGTGCTCGAACAGTAATTTTCTGCTCAGAAGAAGCATCAAAATCCCGCAAGGCGGATACACTAAAAGTAGCCGGAGTACAGTTAGAAACGGCAGAGATCGCTAATGGCAGCATAGTTTTAAAAGATGTTATACAAAAGCTCACTGATAATTTTAAAATCTCCTCAGTTCTTATCGAAGGTGGTTCGGGAGTTTTTTCAAGTGCTTTACAAGCGAATCTTGCCGATGAACTCCACGTTTTTACCGCTCCAATCCTCATAGGCAATGGCCAGCACGCATTCGCTAACCTCTCGACGGTGATGCTAAAAGAGGCAAAGCGATTTGATGTAAAGGCAGCTTCCAAAAGTGGTGAAGATATCCACACGATACTCGTTCGGCAGGAAAGCGACACGGAAATTGCCTAAGCAAAAAATTTTCGACAACTTTGCAGGAATGGTTTTTAAAATTCGTTTTTAAAAGCTGTTCCTTTTTTTGTTTTTTTCTGAATCCTGTCATTGCGGGGAGTCTTCGACGAAGTAATTGCTACAACTTCTCATCATGACAAACTGATGTAGAGATTGCCACGTCGGAAGACCTCCTCGCAATGACGGCCGTGAACTTATTTACCTATGTTTTTAAAAACAATATTCGCCGCCATACTGCTCTTCATTTGCACATTTTCAAAAAGCAGCGCGCAGGACTCACTTTCCACCGATACAAAACGGGTGATTGACTCCGCGCTGTCGGTTCTGAACATGCACCGCGGCGACCTTGCCATGCCCTGGGACGCAGCCGGCAATGACGAGCACCGTCTGGGAATTGAGCGCGAATTATTCAAACATCCTTTAAAAAGTTTTGACTACACAAAATATCATGCGACAAGTTTAAAAAACCTCAATGCGGGCAACGCTGATGATATTTCACGCTATCTTTTAAAAACACTGCATCTGGGTGAGTTTAAAGATTATGTTTCTCCATTTCCAGTTAAATATCTATACGGTGAGCTGGGAATTGATGTTGAGAAGCAATTGGGTGAGCATGAAGCTGTTTTGTTTCAAATTCTTCCACATATCATTGATGCACATATACTAATTGATGCCACACGGCAATCACTTTTAAAAAGTCCCGTAATATTCGCGCACGCTGATTCGCTCCAGATGATGAGCCAGGAGAGCGAAAATCTTTCTGTCTTTGATTTAAAACGCGAAGAGGAGGAAGCTTTTAAAACCGCGCAGGAATTTTTCGCTGCAGCGGCGCGGGATTCGATGCCGGAAATGTATTCAAAGGCGCTGTTGCTCTATCGTGAGCTTTTAAAATTCTCCTCTGGTAAAGAAATGAGTGAGTTTTTAAAAAGCGATTTTAAAACAAAAATTATCAATACGAAGCTCGGCCGCATTGCTATCGGCGGGCGCGGCGATGATGTGTACGAAGGTGATTTTCTGTTTATCCTTGATGCCGGTGGGAATGACCGCTATATCGCCCCCGATTTTAAAAAGGAAGATGTTGTAAAGCTGGCTGTTCGAGTAATTCTCGATATGTCGGGCGACGATGTGTATATTGGTAAAAATTACGCATTTGGCAGCGGTTTTTTCGGTGCGGGGATGCTTCTCGACATGGCGGGAAATGACA
>DASPKH010000098.1:0-5801 GCA_035628175.1 Patescibacteria group bacterium | reverse complement strand
CACCCCACGGCATCAGCACCTGCTTTTTGAGCAAATCTTCATCACTGATATTGCTAAAAAGCTCTTCTATTTCGCGTAGCTGCTCGTCCATCATTTCGGGAAATTTTGAAAGTTCTGCGCCTTTTAATTTCTCACTATAATGCCCAAAGTTTGCTATCATATTATCACGGTTCTGCTCCATGCTGAAGAATCGTAATGTTGCAACACCAGTCGACAACAAATAACGCAGCAACTCCTCTGTCGAGCGCATATTTTCTGCAGGGCGGAAATTTATGCCTCCTGTAGGAATCTTTTTAAAAAGCTGTTTGATAATGGTGATTTCTTTGGTGATGCTGTCAAGAAGTGTCTGTGAATGTGTCATTTTAAAAAATAAATTTATGATATCATTGTAAAATCTGGTGCAGATTGTTGTTTAAAAGCAAGCGCAGTATTTTTAAAACGCAAATTAACAAAATGCGCGAGGGCAACAATAATTCCACCAAAAAAAGCAATAAATGTATGCGCTTCAATCGCTTCGTGGCCATGTGAAATTTCAATTTTGCTCAGTATCAAAAGCAGCAAACCGATCATCAAAAGAATAGCCGGAAGTTTTTTTCGGTGGATTTTGAAAGAGCGAGAAATTCCGGTGATACCCACTATAGCAGCAACTCCCAAAAACGCAATCTCCCACAGCAGGTCCGCCACGAACGTAATTCCTGCAAGGGGCAAAGCAACCAGGAGAAATGGCAATGCTAGACAATGCACGGCACAAATCGTGGAGGCATACATGCCAACAATATCAAGGTCAGTTTTGAAAAGCCTTTTAAAAGTATTAAAAATCACGCTGTTTTCTCCGTTGGCTGGCATTGCGGGCAGTTGCCAGAAAACTTCACTACATGGCTAATATTGTTGAAACCTGTCTTTTGCTGTATTGTCTTCATCAGCTCCTGTAGAGCACACTCGCCGAGTGAAACTTCCTGGCCGCACTCCACACATTCGATCGAGTGAGAATGTTTTCGGCTCGAAAGCGCATACTTTGCTCCCTTTGCTGAATATTCCGTTTTTAAAAGAAATCCGAGCTTTTCAAGCGTTTCAAGATTGCGGTAGATCGTAGCAAGGTCAAGCGCAGAGTCGCTTAATTCGCCGTGAATCTCCTGCGCTGATAAGCCACATTTTGCTTTATAAAGGCATTCCAAAACGGCTTTTTTGCCTTTCGTCAGGCGAATGTCATGCGACTGTATTTCTTTAAAAAGTGTTTGTAATTGCATACCTCAAAGTTACGATTATTGCGAATGATTTGCAAGAAGGAAGTCTCCAAAAGGAAAAATATTTCACATGAAAACCTTTTTTGATAATATTGGGTTACCATATACTAGGCTCAGGGAGTGCTTTCACTACAGCACAATGTATAATTGTTTTAGAAATAACGGGTTTTACTGTGAGCAGATTAATTATAGCATCTAATCGCCTACCATTTTCAATTGATACCTCAGGGGAGGACATTCAGGTAAGACAAAGTTCAGGTGGACTGGTTTCTGCTTTAAAAAGTTATTTTGAAACGCAGGGTAGCACACAGAAATTTTCAGAAAAAATATGGGTCGGAAGCGCTGACTTTTCAGAGAGTGACTGGGAGCGTTCACAACCATTTTTAACAGACCTAGATTTTACCATTGAACCGCTTTTCCCTGATTCTGATATTTACAGCTGTTTTTATAATGGATTTTCTAATTCCACAATTTGGCCTCTTTTTCACTATTTTCCTTCTATTACGGAATATAAAAAAGACAATTTTGAAGCTTATAGTCTGATCAATCGAGCTTTTGCGAATACGATTGCAGGAATATTGGAACCAGGCGATGTCGTATGGATACATGACTACCAACTGATGCTGGTGCCTGAGATGGTGCGAGCAGTTCGCCCAGATGCTACAATTGGATTCTTCCTACATATTCCTTTCCCCTCGTATGAGATATTCAGGTTACTGCCGCGAAGCTGGAAGCAGGAGCTACTACAGGGTGTCCTGGGGGCTGATCTGGTAGGTTTTCATACTTATGATTATGGACAGCATTTCGTGCAATCAGTTGAGATGGTGCTAGGAATTGACAATAATTATAATAAGCTTGAGTTTGATAACCGAATTGTACAGGTTGAACTTTTTCCAATCGGAATTGATTTTAAAAAGTTTAAGGAAATGACAGCTGATACGGAGGTAATGAGAATTCATGATGACTATCTAGAAAGCTTTAAAGATAAAAAAATAATATTTTCGGTTGACAGGCTTGACTATACAAAAGGCCTTGTATCACGTTTAAAAAGCTATGAGCAATTTCTTCAGAGCTACCCGGAATGGTGTGAAAAAGTTATTTTCATTATGAATATTGTTCCGTCCAGAGATGTTATTCCAACCTATAGTGACCGGAAAAGAGAAATCGAGGAAACGATTGGTACAATAAATGGCAGATTGTCCACAATACAATGGCAACCGATTATCTACAGATACAATCATCTGGATTTTAAGGATCTTTGTGCGCTCTATTTAATGGCAGATATTGGGCTGATTACGCCGATTCGCGATGGTATGAATTTAGTTGCAAAAGAATTTGTTGCTACATGCGATGTAAGCGGAGTACTGATTCTAAGCGAGCTAACAGGAGCAGCGAGTGAACTCAATGAAGCGATTCTGGTGAATCCCACAGATACGGAAGAAATGGCTGAAGCAATTGCTACAGCTTTAAAAATGCCTGCAGAGGAACAGCTTTCACGTTTGAAAACAATGCAGAAGCGGCTTGAAAATTATGATGTCGTACGCTGGGTAAATGATTTTTTAGATCAACTCCGATCTGTGAAAGAAATACAGGAAACCATGAAGGTGAAAGTATTAAATGATGAGATTACAGAAAGAATCAGGGAAGATTATATTAAGGCTCAAAGGCGTGTGATTCTATTAGATTATGACGGAACCCTATCCCCCTTTACAAGGCTTCCGTCTGAAGCTAAACCGAAACCGGATGTACTTGAATTACTGGAAGTACTATCGCAAGATAGTAAAAATGAAGTTGTGATAATCAGCGGCCGAGATGCTGTCACCCTTGAATCATGGTTGGGACATCTGAACCTGAATTTCGTAGCCGAGCATGGTGTTTATATGAAGTACCGTGATAGTGACTGGGAAGAACAGACAACTGTTTCTCCTGATTGGAAAAATGAAGTCAGGCCAATGCTGGAAACATATGTAACACGTTGCGCAGGCTCTCTTATGGAAGAAAAAAAACATACCTTGAGCTGGCACTACAGAAATGCACACCCTGAGCTAGGTTTTGTACGATCCCGTGAAATGCTGAATAACCTCTTGCAGCTTATTTCTAATAAGCCTGTTCAGGTCATTGATGGCAACAAAGTGATCGAAGTACGGCTGTCAGGGCTTGATAAAGGAATGATGGCAAGAAAAATCCTCAACCGAATACAACCTGACTTTGCACTCTGCATAGGTGATGACACGACAGACGAAGATATGTTTAAAGCGGTGAATGACCAGGCTTACACAATTAAAATTGGAACGGGTACAACAGCTGCACAATACAATATTCACACGCAGTCGGAAGTGCTGCCCTTTTTAAAAGAAATAGTAACTTTTTAAAATTAACGATATGGCTCTTCATAAGTATAATTTTGGCATTATAGGCAATTGCACCTATATGGCATACATCGATACCACGTCTGATATTAAGTGGATGTGTATGCCAAGATTCGACAGCAGTTTTCTTTTCGGGTCACTTGTTGATGAAAAAAAAGGCGGCCACTTTTATGTACGACCATCCGATGAAAATTTCACGAGCAGGCAGTATTATATACCAAATACCAACCTGCTCTGCACAGAATTTCACACGCCTGACGGTTCTTATAGAGTGATAGACTGCGCACCAAGAATGCAAATCCACGAACGGCAGTACAAGCCAACAATGCTCATACGAAAGATAGAGCGTCTTTCCGGTGAACCTGTTATTCACGTAGTTTGCGAACCAAGCGGTAATTATGGCCAGACAAAGCCAGATATTGTGATTGGCAGCAACCATATACGATTTATGAATCTCGATGCACAGGTGCGGCTGACAACTGATATTCCCATTAGCTATTTGCAAAATAAAAAACCATTTGTACTGGACCAGAACATGTATCTGGTATTGACATACGGCGAGCCGCTCGAAGCGCCGCTTGAGGAAACAGCAGAAGAATTTATTCGTAAAACCACACGATATTGGCAGGACTGGATAAAATCCTGCTATATGCCAAATCTCTACCAGGATGAAATTATACGATCGGCGTTGATTTTAAAGCTTCATCAATTTGAAGACACCGGTGGAATTATTGCAGCCGGAACCACAAGCCTCCCAGAATATAACCAGAGCGCTCGTAATTGGGATTATCGTTACTGCTGGTTTCGCGACACATACTATACGCTTAAGGCTTTCAACCAAATAGGCCACTTCGATGAGCTCATCAAATACTTTGACTATGTACAAAACATCCTTCGCAATGCCGGAGATACGCTTCAACCTTTGTACTCTATCACCGGCGAAAAAGACTTGATAGAAATAGAACTTGACCTGGAAGGCTATATGGGTAATAAGCCCGTGCGCGTGGGCAATAAGGCATATGAACAGATACAAAATGATGTTTATGGCCAGGTACTGGTGAGCCTTATGCCATTATATATCGATAAGCGACTTACATTTGCAAAAAAAAGCAGCTACAAAAAAATTATTCCGTGGCTGCTCGACAGGATAGAAAGAACCATGCATGATGAAGATGCAGGCTTGTGGGAATTCCGAACACATACTCAGGTTCACACTTATACGACACTCTTTCACTGGGCTGGTGCCAAATCTGCGGCTAAGATTGCAGCGAGTTTTGGGGATACTGAGCTTTTGGCAAAAGCTGAAACAATTGCGGCTGAAGCAGATCTTCTTTTAAAACAATGCTATGACCCTGAACGGAAAGTATTCACTCAGGCAGTCGGCTCAAAATATCTTGATGCAAGTACTCTAATGCTTATTACAATGGGTTATATTGACCCTGCATCGGAAGAAGCTAGATTTCATATTCTTGAGCTTGAAAAAGACCTGCTTACCGAGCAGGGACTTGTCTATCGCTACAAGCATTTTGATGATTTTGGTATTCCTGAAACAACTTTCCTTGTATGTGCCTTCTGGTATATCGATGCTCTGGCTTGCGTGGGCCGTGTGGACGACGCGATTAAAACTCTCGATAGCATTCTCCAGTACAGCAATCACCTTGGCATCTTTAGCGAAGATGTCGGCGAGGATGGTTCGCAATGGGGAAATTTCCCACAGACATACAGCCATGTAGGCCTGATAAATGCGGTATGCCGTATTGCCAATAAGCTAGATAAACCGGAGTTTCTTTAAAACATTTTTTCAAGCAGGGCAGGTGGAATGCCTGCCCCTCTATATTAGTAGTCTCGCATCGTCTTCAAAGCCTTCGTCCATTTCAAAAGCTCTATAAACACAGAATTCGCCGACTTCTCTACAGCTTCATACGGCACAAACTTCCCTTCCTCATCGATATGCTGACCGAAATTCGGAATCGCAATCGACTCCGGCAAGGGCATCATTGCAAACGTCGTCACGAGCATCTTTAAAGCCTGCTGTGCACGAAGGCCGCCGGACATTCCGCCATACGACGCAAGCGCTATCGGCTTGTACTTCCACTCCTTCACGAGAAACGTCATCGCGTTTAAAAGCGATGGTGGGTACGTGTAATTGTATTCCGGCGTCACAACGATAAACGCATCAGCCGGTGCC
>DASPKH010000097.1:0-3378 GCA_035628175.1 Patescibacteria group bacterium | reverse complement strand
CTTGTGGCATAATCTTTCCCTTTTAAAAGTATTTAAAAAGAGCATTTATGCCAAAACTTTATAAGAGCCCAAATAAGTTTCTTTAAAAAGACTTACGATCGAAACACGAAATACACCGCACCGACGAGGCATAGTGCAGCCCACAAATGGTCGAGCTTTAGCGGCTGATTCATATACAGCATAGCAAATGGCGCAAAAACAAGCAGCGTGATAACTTCCTGCATGATTTTCAACTGCGGGAGCGATAGTTGCGTATAGCCAATACGGTTCGCCGGCACCATCAGCATATATTCAAAAAGCGCAATTCCCCAGCTGGCAAGAGCCGCGACGTACCATTTTTTGTCGGAAAGATTTTTTAAGTGAGAATACCAGGCGAAAGTCATGAATACATTCGAAGCAAGGAGGAGAAGCGTGGTTTGGAGTATGACAGGCATTGGAGTTCTTAAAAGAATTTTGTAAAGTTTTTTACAAAATTACATCCAAACTTTTAAAAACTCGCGGTGGGCTTTATCATCGTGAAGTGTATTTTGAGGCGCATGTATAATTTCCTGAATATCATAACCACTCATGATCTTTAAAAGCATTACAACATTTTCAACAACAGAAAAATGCACGCGCCACGACTTCACAGCAATTTCAAAAATGATGTCGGAAACCTGTGTAATTCTACGGTACGGATGTGGTTTAGGGTTGCTTTTTAAAACAGGAGAGATTGTTTTTAAAAGGTAAACGCCAAAGTTTTTAAAAAGCCATTCATGCTGATTTTTAAAAAGCTCGGAAAGCTCAAGCTCATAGTTTCTCTCCGCAGCAATTTCCTCATCAAGCCATCCTGCGCGCGCATTGGGGAACGCTTCGGCATACGGCAGATACGGCTTTATGTCGAGTATCGGCGTGCCATCAAGTAAATCCGTATCAGCTACTTTTAAAAACCTTCCTTCAATACTCACGAGCGTCACGAGTGACAGCCCGATGGGATTCGGCCTATGCGGCGAGCGCGTTGCAAAAACCCCGCGCTTTTTAAAACCGGTGCTTCTCGGCGGCAGGACTTTCGGCTTCCACGTCGTATTGCGGTGAAACCAGTAGATGAGCCAGATTTTTTCAAAGCCCACTAGATCTTCGAGCGCCTGCTCGAAGTTCATATGCGGCAAAAGCTCGATGCGGGCGAGCCCAGATTCTTTAAAAACTCCGGGCTGGCGCGGCGCTTCGTAGCGTTCTTTAAAGCTGTTGTGCAGAGTGCCAATTGGCGTGAGTGTGAGCGTTTCGATGGTTTTTTATAAATTATTTTAGAGTATATCTGATAAGTTCTGAACGTGATTTAATACCATTTGAAGATTGGACACTAGCAGCAACCGGGCCAATATTAGGAGATACATAATTGATTTTTTCTGTTATCTCAATTTCCCCGAAAATTTCACGATAATCTGTTTCTTTGTATGCATAACACTTAAATATTCCAGCAGGTGTAGTAATTGATGTATCTGTACTTATTACTTCCAATTTTTCATCTTCATTTTCAAATAGTATGTCACCGACTTTTGCAGGAAATTTATAAACTAATGCACTTTCGGCTTTATGAATTGCCCATAGCCCATCAGGGCGATTTTTAAAATAGATTTTAAGTTGTACAATTCCATTTTGATAAATATCATACCATATTTCATTATCGATTGTCTTGGAGTCTATAACTGTGGTCGTATCAAGGACTATTCTTTCCGCTGCTCCGATAGAATCAATTATATGGATCCTATAAATCCACTGATTACCGACTTTTAAAGGCCAAATTTCTTCTGTATTTTCAGATGGGTTTGAAGAAGTATCCGTGCAACCATAAAGTCCTGTCATTATAAAAATTAGCAATGCTGTTCTTTTAAAAATATTCATTTCTGTCTTTAAAAGTTTTTAAAATTATTTCAATGTGTAGTTTATGAGTTCGACTCCATATCTATCCAATCCAGTACCAGCATATAATTCTTCTTTGATATACCCAACAGACGGTGCATAAAATATTAGCTGTGCAAGGATTTTGCTGCTATTGTAATAATATCCGTACGCATAGCATTTGAACATTCCAGCAGGTGTTGTAATCGTTGTATCGGTGGAGAGTACATGCATTTTGCGGTGAAACATAGTATCTTGCAGGTCATCTGGTTCACCCGAATAAAAAGTGTCACCAGCCTGCGCGGGAAATTTAACTGCCAGGTTCGGTTCTCCAATATAGTCCCGATTCCAAAGCCCATTTGCGCGATTGAGTTGAAATACTTCAGCTGTAATATATCCACTGCCAGCAGAAATATAGGTCTTATACCACATTTCATTGTCGAACATCTTTGTTCCGGTAATTTGCATAGTGTCACGATATTCAGCGATCTGAGTGCCGGTAGAATCAATATGGTATCTTTTAAAAATCCATTGATTACCAACTTTTAAAGGAATAATTCCTTCAGATTTTGTGGTGTCAGGTTCGGTAGAATTATTATCGGAACAACCGAAAAAAACGGCCATCAAAATGCATGAACAAAGTTTTAAAAAGTCTGCTTTCATAAGAATCCTCTTTTAAAATTATTATTTTTTGCCAAATTGTGCTAGCTCACTTACACGTAGAAGTTTTCCGTCCAGACTATAGATTTCTGATTTTATAAGGCCGCGGTCAGGAGCATAATAGTCAGTTTTTAAAATGCCTGAGGAACCACCAGGCTCATCCTGATACACGTAAACTGTGAATATTCCAGCAGGAACGGTGACGGAAGTATTTGTAGAAATCAGTTTTCTGTATGACTCCTGTACGGAACCATACGATGTATCGCGTAAGACCATAAAGCGTTCGCCTGCCTTTGCCGGAAATTTTGCAACATGCCTGGGGGTGCCAAGCGATCCTCTGCGCTGCCACAAGCCGTCAGGTTTATTCAACCAAAAATCCGTGTCAATTACCCTTGTAGAACTATTAGAAAAGTAATGCTGGACTCCAAACCATTTCTCATTGTCAAATTGTATACTGAGACTACTGATTATAACGGTATCACGTACCACTTCCCGGATTGTGCCATCTGGCTCATAAAATGAATTGTCGTAGTGAAAATAATTTCCTGCGTCCAGAGGCATGAGTTGCGAAGAATTGCCGGGTTCTGTAGAGTTATTGCTACAACTGCATAGCATCACGAAAATTCCAGCAAAAAGAATATTTTTCAACAGCTTTATTTATACTTCCTGGAAACTGATTTAAATTAAATTGTTTAAGTATCAACTGTAAATTTACACAATTTATTTAAAAAACAAATTTAATTTTAAACCTTCTAAAAACTTCCTTCCGGAAGAGTTAGCAGGCTACCGATAGATTTGCCGGAGCTTTTTCAGGGGACATCGCTTTAATAATGACGCCCT
>DASPKH010000096.1:0-2191 GCA_035628175.1 Patescibacteria group bacterium | reverse complement strand
CATTCGTATGCTCCGGGTGTGGTGAGCTGGTGCGCGCTGTCGTCGACAATGCCCGGCAGAATGTTCATGGGTTTTAAAAGCAACAGTATTAGTGTTTACGCGTCAAAAAACAAATTTACAAGAAACATCCCGACTTTTTTGATGAATATTACGTTCTGGACGGGCTGGCAAGTTTTTGTGACGGTGTGCCTGCTTGTTTTCCTCTGCATATCGCTTTATAATACGCGGCGGTTTTTAAAGATTGAAAAAAGGCCATTTTCAGGAGATCCTAATTCTGCACCAAAAATCTCAGTTCTTGTCCCCGCCCGCAACGAGGAAACCTCTATTGGTCGACTTGTCGAATCCCTGCTTAAACAGGATTATCCCAAATATGAGGTGATTGTTTTAAATGATAATTCCAGTGACAGAACAGGTGAAATTCTCAACGGTTTTTTAAAAATTCCCACAGTAGTTTTGAAAGTAATAGATGGTGTGGAACTCCCGGCAGGCTGGGTTGGTAAAAACTGGGCATGCCACCAACTTTTTAAGGCGGCAACGGGTGAACTTTTACTTTTTACCGATGCTGATACAGCATACGAACCAGAAGCGCTGTCAAGCGCAGAACGTTTTTTGCATGAAAACGATGTTGATTTTTTCTCGGTTGTGCCGTTCCAAGAAGTTGGTACGTGGAGCGAGAAGCTGGTGATTCCGTTTCTCTACTATCTTTTCATCGCGTATCTGCCTAACGAATTTGTTTTAAAACGCCGTGATGTCAAATATTCAGCGGCCAACGGGCAGTTCATGTTTTTTAAAAAAACCGTGTACGAGACAGTTGGGGGGCATGAAACAGTAAAAAACAATATTGTTGAGGATATTTTTCTTGCCCGGCTTTTAAAAACGAAGGGCTACAAGATAGCGCTGCCAAACGCCGTGGAGATTGTGCGCTGCCGAATGTACCGGAATTTTAGTGAAGTTTTTAAAGGTTTTTCCAAAAATTACTTTGCTGCAATGGAATATAATCTTTTCGTAATGTCGGCATTTCTTTTGCATCTTTTTGCGTTGTATATTGCACCGCTGATTTTTGTGGCTGTCGCTCTTATTACAAGTGATTTTTCGATTTTTGCATTCTGGCTGCCGCTTTCTCATATTCTTTTAGCCGGAATTATTCGCTTTATTGCGAGCGTTCAGTTTAAGATGCCAGCGGTACAAGCTTTCCTCCATCCGGCGTCAGTACTCATGGTGATGATCATAGGCATTAATTCCGTCCGTTGGGCGTTTTCTAAGAAGGGCTCAGAATGGAAAGGCCGCACATATTCAAAAGTTGAAACAATGCCTGGAAATTTTTAAAGCTGTTTTAAGAACTGATTATTTTTTTTAAAATACATAATGCTGCAGAAAATATTTGACTCCATCATGTTCCGGCCTCACGTGCCTCTGCCAGAAGACCCACGCAATCCGAAAGTAACAACTGGTTCGGTGATTTTCGGTGCGATCATCAGGACTGCGCTTATCATTACAATTGCTTTTTTTATAAAAGAACGTTTTGACGTAGAGCATATCTGGATTTTAACGATGTTTGCCATCTGGGGAATCGGGATTTTTCCGGCATATAAACAGTACCAGAGCTTTCACGAGAAAGTGGAAGACCTACAGCAGACCACGCTTTGCGGCTCCTGTAAATATTTCGAAACGTCCGGACAGCTCTGCAATCTGCTCGATGAACATGTCAGTGAACATTATCTTCCATGCGAAGGCCAGGGCTGGGAACCGCGCCATCTGAACTAAACCACCATGGCTTTTAAAAGAATTCTGACAATTGCCCGGTGGGAATTTATCACCCGCCTGCGCTCGCGTGCCTTCATACTTTCGCTTTTTATTATGCCCCTGTTGCTGTTGGCAGTGAGCCTTGCGCCGCTGCTTTTCCGCAGCAACCTGGATCTGGAAAAGGAATTTTTTAAAACTTCTGCCAGTGAAGATTTTAAGCAGTTTGCTCTTTACGATGAAACGCAGAGTTTCGCCTGGCCGCTCCAGGAAGTAATCCGTCAGCGACACACGTTGCCCAATGGAAATCCAGCCTATATTTTTATCCCGGAAGAGGGTTTTACCAGCGCAGAAGATTTTAAAAAGTCTTATATTCCCAAGATCGACCGAGGAGAGTTTGATGGATACCTGATTTTGAAAAGCGATATTGCCCAAACGCGAAAAATTGAAT
>DASPKH010000095.1:0-2518 GCA_035628175.1 Patescibacteria group bacterium | reverse complement strand
TTATTCGCGAAGAGGCGTTTTTGCATTTTTAAAAAGGTTTTCACTTTAGTGTCATTCCCGCACAGGCGGGAATCCACGCGTCAAAAGGAGCATTTTAAAGATTTCGTTTTAAAACTACTTGTCGCGTCCATCCAAAGTATGGATTCCCGCCTGCGCGGGAATGACAATCGTTGTTGGGAGTTTTAAAAGGCAATAAATTCTTTTTTAAAAAGCTACACGCATAACCGCGAAATTCCCTAATTTTGCACATCTCATTTTTAAAAAATATTTCTCCCACTAATTTAAAAAAAACATGAAAATTACCGTAATTGGTGCAGGCAATGTGGGCGCGACAACCGCTCAGCGTATTGCCGATAAAAGTCTTGCTGATGAAGTAGTGCTGGTGGACGTTGTGGAAGGAATTCCGCAGGGCAAAGCTCTTGATATGTTCCAATCCATGCCTGTGGAAGGCTCTGACTGTATTGTGACCGGTACCAATGGCTACGAAGAAACAGCGGATTCGCACATCGTGGTGATCACAGCCGGACTTGCCCGCAAACCGGGAATGAGCCGTGATGACTTGTTAGTAAAAAATGCTGAGATCGTGCGCTCATGCGCTGAGCAGGCGATCAAATATTCGCCGAACGCGTTTTTCATCATCGTTTCCAATCCGCTTGACGTGATGACGCACGTTGCTCTCCAGGCAACAGGGCTTCCGCGCCACAAAGTGATGGGTATGGCGGGCGTACTCGATGCAGCACGCTACCGCACATTTATCGCTATGGAGCTGAACGTATCGGTGGAAGACATCCAGGCATTTGTGCTTGGCGGCCACGGCGACAGCATGGTTCCGCTTCCGCGCTTTACGACGGTTGCCGGTATTCCTATCTCCGAACTAATGCCGCAGGATCGCATTGACGCTATCGTACACCGCACTGCAAACGGCGGTATCGAGATCGTAAACCACCTGAAAACAGGCAGCGCGTACTACGCACCATCGGCTTCGGCTGTAGAAATGGTAGAGTGCATCGTGAAAAACAAGCGCCGCATCCTTCCATGCGCTGTGGCTCTCGAAGGCGAGTATGGAATGAATGACGTAGTAGTTGGAGTGCCAATCAAGATCGGCCGCAACGGTATGGAGCAGATCATCGAGATCAAGCTTTCTGACGACGAAGCAGCAGCTCTAAAACGCTCGGCTGACGACGTAAAAGCAAATATCGAAAAGCTAAAAACTCTTTCGGCAGCAAGCGCGAACTAAGAGTTTTTAAAAGGTTTTTTAAAGCTTTAAAAGGCGGTTTCTTTTTTAAAGGAACTGCCTTTTTTATTTCTTGAAATATATGTTTATATTGACCAACCTTTTATTCAAACGTGGGGAAAAACATGAAGTTTCTTCTCTTGACCTTCTTTATAATTTCAGGACACAGCAACAGCCTTTCGCAGGGCCATCCTGACTTACTATGGTCGAAAAATGTGCGCTCGCCAATTCATTTTTCTCCTGACGGGAAGTTTATTTTCGCAGCTCAGGGTAACTCTCAAATTGTAAGAATAAATTGCGCAACTGGTGGTATCATTGATACTGTGTTCGATTCTTTCAAGCAGTTTTACTCAGTTGAAAATTTTAAAATATCCCGTGATGCCAATCTCATCGCTGTATACGGTGAATCACGACTAAAAATATGGGATATTTCGGAGAAAAGGCTTAGTCATACGTTTGAAGATTATTTTGAAGGTCGACCTATGAATTTTTCTTCTGATAAAGATGAATTCGCTTTTGCAACTTAATATCCATATCCTATCCTGTATGTTTGGAATACAGATACAAAGTCATTCCTATGGTTTAAAGAATTCCCAGAATCGAACCGGTATATCGATGTACAATATATCACAGGGACTGATAAACTGTACTCCGTACATGATTCATATAAAAAAGGAATAATCTGGAATGCAGTAACTGGTGACACGTTACAATTAACTGGGCTACGCATGTATACTCCTAATGGGAGAGCATTTGCAACTTTTGGTAAGGACAGCTCTACACTTTTCGATTCATCTACTGAGCAGCTACTCGGCAGATTTCCTTCAGAAGCGTATGTTACCTTTTCACCTGGTGGCAAGTACATCTTGCTCTCCGATGACATACCAAGTGCCACAAAAAGTACTAGCCAACTATGGGATTTACAGAGTGGCCGTGTTGTGAATACTTACCAAACGCCCAAAAGAAACGGCGCTTACTTTATAATTTCGCCTGATTCGCTCTATATAGCTATAGCAACAATTCAGTCCTTGGACGTTTATCGCTTTAACCCAATAACGTCGGTAGAAGCAAAAAGCTCACAATCGTTCAATCTGTCAGCTACACCAAATCCCGCTCACGATGTTTCCGCTATTACCTTCACACTCTTGAAAGAATCGCCAGTGAAATTGTTTGCTTACGATGCTGCGGGAAGAAATGTGATTGATATATTCTCTGGAAATGCTCCTTCTGGAGAAAATCGCGTTGTATGGAATTTGGCGAATGTGCCACAAGGTACATATGTTA
>DASPKH010000094.1:0-2331 GCA_035628175.1 Patescibacteria group bacterium | reverse complement strand
CCGTAAGACGAGTCGCTGAGGCCAGGAGCCTTCGAGTATCATCCGATATCTGCTTTGCTTCTACCCCTTTTACGTTATTGACAATATCATTTAAAGCATCTGTGATTGCATCCAGGCCAGAAGGTGTAGAGGGAATAACAGCATAGCGCGGCTCAAAAGTCAACTTCGGATGCTGCTGGGCTACTTCTGGATTTTCAGGATAATACAACTGTAAAAATTTCCCTCCGGTGATACCCGCAAGCTCCGTACGGACACGATGGCGCTGGTTGATTTGCATAGTTTCATCAATTTCCATTTCAATTTCCACCAGCTTTCCGTCTGGAGCTAGCCGAATACCGCTGATTGAACCTATCGGAATACCCTGGTATTTCACAGGGCTGCCCACATTCAACCCTTCCACAGAACCGTCAATATACGTAACATATGTGGCATAATCATCAAAAAATTTCGATGCGCCGAGCCACAATATTACTCCGACAAGAAAAAATGAACCTCCAAGCACAAACAAACCTACGAGAAATGGATGTGTGGCACGTTTCGTGGGTATTTTATCAGGATTGTCTTTTGCCATTTGAGCCTCGCCTGTTTTTAAACAAGCATATATAGTGTTTTTAAATGCTTTTCAAGACTTTTTTCTTAGTATTATTCAGCAGGAACACGGTTAAAAAAATTATAAATACGCTCATCCTGTGAATCTTTTAAAATCTTTGGGTCGCCTTCTGCGATAATATTTTTTTCTGTTTTATCGAGCATTATTACGCGGTGAGCTATCTTATAAATGCTGTCCAGCTCGTGTGTTACTACTACCATTGTTGAGCCAAGAGCCTGGTTTAAATTGATAATCAATTCATCGAGTGAAGCTGATGTAATCGGGTCAAGTCCGGCTGACGGCTCATCAAAACACAATATTTGCGGATCGAGCGCCATAGCACGGGCAAGCCCCGCGCGTTTTTTCATACCACCGCTTATCTCTGAAGGCAAAAAGTCCTCATATCCCTTTAAACCAACAGCATTCAGTTTTAAAGAGACTACATCCATTACATGATCTTCCGGTAGCGAGGTATAGGTTTGAAGCGGTAGAGCTACATTTTCTGCAAGGGTCATTGACGCGAAAAGCCCACTTGATTGAAAAAGTATCCCGAATTTCCTTAAGATGCGTAATCTCTCCTCTGAACTGGCAGCGATAAAATCCTCGCCGCCAATAATAATTGAACCTGCAACAGGTTCTACAAGTCCAATAAGAGTCCTGAGCATTGTGCTCTTTCCACAACCCGAGCCACCAAGAATAACAAAAATTTCACCCTTGTAAATATCAAACGATACGTTTTTAAAGATAGTTCGGCCATCAAACTCTACAGTCAGACCGCGAACTTCTATAATTGCTTCTTTACTCATACTTGTAAATCTTTTCGTTTGACACTTACTGAAATTTTTAAATTCTATAAATGAATACCAATGGACTGGAATATTATAGACAGAAGTGCATCGGCAAAAACAATAAGGAAAATCCCTGTCACAACTGCTGATGTCGTATACCGTCCTACAGATTCGGCGCCACCGCTTACTTGCAATCCCCGGAAACAGCCAACCATAGCTACCAGCAATCCGAACACAATTCCTTTAACAATCCCACCGATCACGTCACTATAGATAAGCGCCTCGCGTGTGTCACGAATATATCCGGCAAGCGTCATATCCAGAGCTATAGCAGCGGCAAAATAACCGCCTATAACGCCCATTAGGTCAGCAATAATAATCAGAAAAGGCATCGCTGCAACAACGGCAAGCACTCGCGGCATCACAAGGAAACGCATGACATTAAAGCCCATCGATCGCAATGCATCTACCTCCTCGGAAACATTCATCGTACCAATTTCTGCTGCAAATGCTGAACCCGATCGGCCTGCAACAATTATTGCCGTGATCAGCGGCGCTAATTCGCGTGTAACAGATCTTGAAACAAGCTTTCCAAGGAAAGCCGTAGCGCCAAACGCCTCGAGCTGTACGGCGCTTTGATATGCAATAATAAAGCCATCGAGCACTCCAATTACGACAACAATCGGCACGGCATTGACACCCGCGCGTAGGAAATTAAAAGGAAAATCAGCCCAGCGAATAGAGCCCGGATGGGTAAAAATCGCAACGAGATTAATAACGAACTCACCCAGAAATTCCACAAACGCACGGAAATCTGTCCAGAGCGCCATTGAAGCAGTACCAACGTTCGTTACAAATTTTGTAATCGGCGGCTGCGGGCGTTTCTTTTTTATTTTATCTTTTACATTTTGCTCAAGGGTTTCGCGGAGACGCTGCATGTCTTCGTCCATGCCC
>DASPKH010000093.1:0-4987 GCA_035628175.1 Patescibacteria group bacterium | reverse complement strand
ATACACGCGCTCGTCAAGAACAACTGCTACGCGCTTTTTAATATTCGCGCCTGTAATACGCGCCCAACGATCTGCGCCTTCGCTATTCATACGCATGATCACCATCGGCTGGTTTGTGTTAGGATCGTATGTCGCAATAGCGTCCGTAATTACATCACCAGTTAATTCGGGATCGGATTTTAAAGAAAGGATTTCAAAAACACCCTGTCCTTTTCTAGGATTACGGCCTTCCGGTTTTGCGCTGATGGAAACCATGTAGTCCGCGGGAATCATCCGTTTGATATCATCGCGCTGTAGATACTGCTGGAATCTCTCAAGGTTTGGCTCAGCGATACGGAAGATATATTCACCTTCAGGAAACTGGTCCTTTATATACATGATATCAACGGGGGTTTCGCCATTCATAAATGCTGTGTAAAACAAACTGGTGAATGGGTGATCTGCCATATAGCGGCGTGACGCTTCTTCCTGGCTGAGTCCTGCATACGGATCAGTTGTATCGGCCGCTGCTGCCGCAAGGGCTTTAGCAGTTGAATCAGCTTTTAAAGAATCTGCCTTAGCAACAGAAGTTGTGTCAGTGCGTGCAGCCGTTGTATCAGTGCGTGCCGTCGTAGTATCAGGTGCTGCAGCAGGAGTTACAGCCGCTACTGGTGGTGTAGTGCCAGTTCGCTTATTCTGGCGTGCCAGGTATTCATCAATACGATAGAAAGCACGGACAATATCCTGATTATTGCGAACCAGTTTAAATTCAAGGCGAGCTGTTTTCGACATAAGCTGGCGAACCTCCTCAGGATCTTTTACGCCCGGAAGCTCAATAACGATACGGCGTGTGCCTTGTTTTTGGATATTTGCCTCGCTTACACCATAGCGGTTGATACGCTGGTCAATTACTTCGCGGGCCTGATCTATTGCTCCATCCACATTTTCGCGTAGCTTTCGTGTAATTGCCTCTTCTGAAACATTATTCAGATCGCCTGCATCAAAATATGAAATAAGCGTACGTCCCTGTGGGCGCGCGATTTGATTGAAATTGCGAAGGAAAATGTCAAGCACTTCCTCATCGCTGTTTTCTGCTTCAGCGCGGGTTTTCTGAATTACCTGACTAAACAGTTCGTCGCGTGTTTCTTTCTGAGCAGATTCTTCCAGCAGGCGTACTACATCCGCTTCAAGCGTTACGTACATACCACCCTGAAGGTCCAGTCCTAGTTTCATCCGCTTTGCCATTGCATCGGCCAGGTCTTCACCTTGATTTCTCTGAAAATTAGCAAGCCCTACGGAATCCTTGCTTCTTTGATATGATTCCCTTTCGCTGCCAAGCTGCCATGCCCTGTATGTCGGCCAAAGCAAATACAATGCCGCAATGACGGGAAGGACAATCGTCATGATTTTCCCAACGTTCCCTTTCAATCGAATACCTCCAAAAACTACGATTTATGCAAAAAGAAGTGTTATTGTGCGTGTGATAGTGATTTACACAAGTATGCAATATAACTGACTTGCGGAAAATAATCAAAAATTCGGTGATAAAATCCTGACATTATAGAAATTAAACGTATAACGTTTTTTCTTATCTCTATTCATGAAAAGCCTTTAAATCAGGCTTCTGCAAGACGGAGATTGTTAAAAAGAGTTTTAAAAAAAACGTAAAAATATTTTTAATAATTTTACATAAACAAAAAAAACAAAACCTCAACTGCGTACTAAAACGCAACCGAGGTTTTGCTTTTCAGAGTAAGATTACATTGGCACGGTGACAGGTGCCGGCATATTCTGTTGCTGGCGTGCTTTTGCTGTTGAGGAAAACCCCTGCGGCAGCCGCAGAATTCCAAAAATAACAATTGCCAGAACACCGATTATCACAAACATGCTGCGCTTTGCGCGAAGCTCGCCGCCCAGTGCCTTCCATTTAAAAGGGAAGTGCGCAAGTGCAAATGCGAGGAGCATGGTAACGCCATGCTCAATGCGCCACCGCTCCAGGCCCATGCTGAAAAGTAGAATAAGGCCAATGATAACCTGGATTCCAAGAAAGCCGCTAAATATAGCATAGATTATCCTTGTGACGCGGCCAAATTCCATGTGCTCCTGCCACACAAGAAAAAACTTGATAATCGCTACAATGCCTATGCCAAAAACAAGCCAGCGGTTATGGGAGTGAAGCGTAAATAAAAAATCCATCATAGTTTCTAAAACTCCGTTACTGTAGAAAATTCTTTTAAAATCAATATTTTACAATTGCTTTTAAAAGAATAGAGTTCCTTTTAAAAAGGTTTCATTTATGTTTTAAAAACTTCTTTTTAAAACAGGCTACAAAATTATCCTTTTTACAGCAACTTTTACGAAATTCTTTTTATAAAAACCGCTTTTTTAAAGGTTTACACCAGCTCGCCGCGCAATACAGCTGCATTCGCACTCAAAATCCTCACATTGATCAAGTCACCAACGATATAGCCTGAATGCTCATTGTGCGGGAAGATCACCATTTTATTCGTATCCGTGCGCCCCTGCCATTCGGACTGATTTTTTTTACTCGGCCCTTCGACTAATATTTCGTGGATTTTTCCTATATCTTCCTGATTTACCTCTGCCGTAATTTCACGTTGCATTTTGATCAGTTCTTCCAAACGCCGCCCTTTGACATCTTCAGGCACGTCGTCGCCCATTTTCCACGCTTTTGTATTTTCGCGTGGCGAATATTTAAAAAGGTACGCGCCTTCATAGCGAACGCGGCGCATCACTGCCAGCGTATCCTGAAATTCTTCTTCCGTTTCCGTCGGAAATCCCACGATCACATCCGTCGAGAGTGCGCAGTTCGGCATTAGTTCCTTAATTTTTGCAATACGCTCGTAATAATGCTCGATCGTGTACGTGCGGTTCATCAGCTCCAGCACGCGGTCGTTGCCGGCCTGGAAGGGAAGGTGAATGTATTTGCAAATATTTTTAAAAGCAGCCATCGTCTCGATCAGCTTATCGCTCATGTCCTGCGGGTGCGACGTGGTATAGCGGATGCGCATCTGCGGAACGGCCTCAGCGCACGCAGCGAGCAGATCAGCGAAGTCCTGCTGCGTCGGCTCATCAAAATAGCTGTTCACATTCTGCCCGAGCAGCGTCACTTCTTTAAAACCGTTTTCCCACAGCCCGCGAACTTCTGCCACGATAGACTCAAATGACCGCGACCGCTCGCGACCACGCGTGAAGGGCACAACGCAATATGTACAGAATTTATCACAGCCGCGCATGATTGAAACCCACGCACTAATGCCTTCTGTGCGCAGCGGCACGATGTCGTCGTATGTTTCCACGCGTGAAAGCTTCACGGCAATCCCGCTGCTTCCGCCGATGGCATTTTCCACCAGCTCCGGCACTTTGCGGAATTCATCGGGACCAACAACGATATTGACGAGGTTTTGCTCGCCGACGAGATTGGAGCGAAGGCGTTCGGCCATACAGCCCAGCACGCCAACGACGAGGTTTTTATTGCGCTTTTTATAATACTTCAGGTGCATCAGCCGCTCGTGGATCTTCTTTTCGGCATTATCGCGGATGGCGCACGTGTTTAAAAGGATCACGTCCGCATTATCGGGCTTGTCGGTAATTTCATAACCGTTCCCGTTCATAATGCCCAGCACGATCTCCGAATCATTCACGTTCATCTGGCAGCCATAGGTTTCCACGTACAGCTTGCGGCCATTGGATTCGTGTGGTTTCGGCGCAGTCTGCGGCTCTTTTTTTGCGTCAAGTACAGGTAAATCTATCATCATATCTGTCTGTTTTTAAAAGCATTTGCGCCGGAGCGCGGAAAGGGAAAGTACAAATATAACGAAAAACTGCGTGGCTTCGTTTTTAAAAGTTAGCGCTTCGGTGAGTTAATGAGTTAGTGCGTTGGTGTGTTAGTGCGAGGTTTTATAACTGATCTCCGATTACCCTTCACGCATCACGATTTGAGTTCGGTCGTACACCATTCCACAGCATTGGGCGGTCACCCTTGCCGTTCGGGCAATTGTCTTTTTAATCTGGGTGGTAATCTTAAAATTTCCTTTTAAAAAGAAATATAGGTAATAAAAAAAACAGACATTGCACTAGTCAGAAGTAATAGAACTTTAAAAGGAACATAGGAATATCCACCAATAAACATTACGATAAACAATAAAAGACAAATCGCAGTTAGTCTCACTTTTAATTTTTTGTTACATGCAAAACTGTGAATGATATTTAGAACAGCAGCCATGCAGCAATAAACGATAAGCGCGTAATTCCTCAAAGGAAATTTCCTCGAGACGGACCTTTTATCTCAATACCAATTTTCCAGCCAATATAGTAGATGGCGAAAAATAAGCTTACATGTAGCACAAATTTAATCGGTGTCAGGAGAACCGGATTGCTTGTTTGAGTCATACTTTCCTTATTACCTTTTACAACTCTTCCCAATCTTTAAAACCCGCCCATGTACATCGCGCATTTCAATATCCAGCTCACGTGAAAGCGTTGGAGCAATATCCGCCGGTGACACCTTTTCTTCGCGCACCTGCGGCGCAATGCCACCACCGAAAAACATCATCGGCACAAAGCGGTCGTAGTCATACGGCGTCCCGTGCGTGGCGGGCGTCGATCCGTAAATCCACAGCGGTTTAGGGTAAAACAGGATTTGCCCGGTTCGCGGCGGGTAAATATCATTGCGGATAAGCGCGCACATCGCGGAATCAAGCGGCTCCGGGCACTTCCCACCCATCAGCTCCAGCGGCGCAACAGCGATGCCAAAACCCGTCTGGCGCGTGATAAAGCTTTTTAAAGAATCAACAATAGTTGCTTGCGAGATCATCGAGGTGCGCACCGCCGAGATGTTTAAAAATATTGCCGGTGGGTAAAAGGCCTGGATCCAATTCTCTTCAGCTTTATTTTTTAAAAAAGTTTGGTTGAGATAGTCATTTATTGCTTTTTTGACATTTGTCCCTTTTAGACGGCCGGCATCAAGCCCTGGGCGCGAGTGATG
>DASPKH010000092.1:0-2913 GCA_035628175.1 Patescibacteria group bacterium | reverse complement strand
CGCGGCGGAGTTCTAAGGCAATGACAGCGAGGGTGAAGGTGACGATAATTCCAATGAATGCCATCATGGAAAACTGCGTCGGGATCAGCCCGAAATTGCTTGCTGCGAGTGTGGCCTGAAGTGCAAGGCCGGTAACTAAACCAACTTCTGCATTCGGCGATATGTTTTTTGCGCGAACGAGGTTGTAAAATTCGTGCAGCGTGACGGCGGAGATCACCATCACAAAAAAAGCGAAAAACCAATTTCCCTGGAGAATTAAAAAAACGATAACGGGTATTGCCAGCACAGCAACGATAATTCGCGTAGCAGTATTCGACACAATTTTCCTCAGTAAATCTCTGTAAAAATGCTTTTTAAAACTCTTTTAAAAAAAGGATTCGTAAAAATATGGTAGTTTTGCTATTCAAACAATTTTTAAAAGAAAGTTTTTACAAGACAGGTTAATAAAAGTGCAGGTATTTCACTTACAGCATCAGCAATATAGAACACTCCTCGTCGGTGATCCCCGCCCTGTGGCAGAATTTGCCGCACTGCTTGAAAAGAATAACTTTACGTTTTCTATTCTAAATCTTTCCGTGCTTGACGCCTTTGAAGGATTTGCGCCGGAGATGTTTCATGCGTTTCTGGGTAAATACTCTGAGCATGTCATTGATGATCTTGAGGATCAGAAATCCTTTGACGTGGTCGTGGATCTCTCGCTGACATTTGCACCGGACAAGGCACTGCTGCTTGATGGTATTGTGACGACGTATCCGAATGTGCTCGTGCTCAGCTCCACGCTCATGTGTTCGGCTACAGAACTTACCGCGCTGCTTTCCGAACCGGCCTCAGTCGTTGGTTTTAACGGAACTCCGACACTAATTTCTACGATGACTGCGATGGAACTTGCGCCAGCGCTTCAAACTTCGCCGGAAATTATTGAGATCGCAAAATCATATTTCGCGGCCCTGGGTTTTACACCGGAAGTAGTGGAAGACCGGGTGGCACTTGTGATGCCACGCATCTTGGCAACGCTTGTGAATGAAGCAGCATTTGCTGTAATGGAAAAGGTAGCTTCGCCGAAAGATATTGATACGGCGATGAAGCTCGGTGTGAATTACCCGAAAGGATTGCTCGAATGGGCTGACCAGGTTGGCATCGAGGTTTTCTGTAGTATTCTTGAAGCGCTTTACCAGGAATATAAGCAGGAGCGCTACAGGACATGCGTACTGCTTAAGCAGTACTTACGTGCGGGCTGGGTTGGAACGCAATCCGGTAAGGGGTTTTACGAATATCAGAGTAGCCTTTAAAAAGCTTTTTTAAAAGAATGAATATTTCAGTTTTCTGCGATTTCGACGGGACAGTTCTAAAGGAGGATCTGGGCGACGAGGTTTTTAAAAAGTTCGGCCAGTTCGAACCACTACACACGCAGCTAATGGCTGGGGAAATGACAGTCGCAGAGTACTGGCGGAGAATTGCTGGTACGATCCAGTCGGATGTTTTACCTGAGGAGATCGAGGAATTTGCGCTGGGTTTCCAGCTTGACGCGTATTTTAAAAGCTTTGTCGAAGATTGCCGCGAGCAGGAGATTCCACTGACGGTAGTGAGTGATGGATTTGATGTTTATATCAAACCACTTTTAAAACGAGAGGGATTGGATTGGCTGCCGGTGAGGTGCAACCGGATGGTTCTTAAAAACGGGCGCTATGAGACAGAGTATCCAGGCGCGAGCGAATCCTGTTCGTGTTTTTGTGCATCGTGCAAGCGAAATTCTATTTTAGAAAAAGCCGCTCCGGACGATATTATAATCTATATCGGCGACGGGCTTTCCGACACTTGTGGCGCAGAACACGCGGACATAATTTTTGCAAAAAAGAGTCTTGCGGCATATTGCAATGAATTCCGGCTGCCGCACCATCCTTTTAAAAACTTTTTTGATGTGCGAAGAATTTTAAAAAAAATCACTACGGCCTCATCATTAAAACCCCGTCACCAGGCAGTTTTAAAAAGAAAAAAAGCATTTGAAATTGAGTAATTCCCGACATAGCGTATTTTTTCCAATCCCGGTACTCATCATTGCCGCTTTTCTGCTGTGCTTTTTTAAAGCCGGGGCGCAGGAATTGCGGCGAAGGACGGTGATCGATTCCGTGGTGGTGGAAGGCCGGAAAGTTACTCAGGAGGATCTCCAAAAAGAAATAATCGCATCAAGCACTGAAAACATAGAGTTTTGGTATTCCTGCAAAAGCGATACAGGTGAGATCACGTCTAATGTACTTTTTCGCGTGAAAATACGCGATGGCGGAGCCGAAAATGTCAGCACTCAAAATCCGCCGAAAGTTTTTAAACTCAGCCAGGGTCGCTACCGGATCGGCATCCAGGCACACCAGCCTGCGCACTGGAAGACAGACTATACGACGATTATTGTAAAAATTGATGACAAGCAGGCTGCGAAAATTCGTGAAGAGCAGCGACGCAGAGATTCTATCGCGCAGGCAGCAGCATTGCCCGCGGAGGAGACTATCGAAAATATATTTTCTGATACGCTGCAAACGCAAAACCAAACTTCACAGAATACGTATCTACTTGGCATTATAATTGCAATTGCTGTTTTGGTCATCCCGGCAATAGTATTTGTAAAACGAAAAACGATATTTTCACCACGAAAAAATATCCCTGAGAAAGCAATGGCTCAGCAATCATACGAAGATCTTCTGTCCGAAAATGGTGCTTTAAAAGCCGAACTCGCGGCTTTGCGTGGACAGTTTGAAGCGCTCCAATCGCGCGGAGAGGAAATACAGCGGCAAAATAAGGAGCTGGAAGAAAAAGTTGAAAAAATCTCCTCGAAGAAAAATGAACTGGAAGAGCTGCAGGCGCAGAAAGACGATCTTTTTGCGATGATCATCCATGATATTAAAAATCCGGCGTCGCTGATAA
>DASPKH010000091.1:0-2195 GCA_035628175.1 Patescibacteria group bacterium | reverse complement strand
GCATTGTGGCACCTCAGGGAAAAGAATACTTGTACAATATTGCAAATGAAACTGACCTTGCTGAGGTGGGCGGCGCAGTCCGAAAAGAATTTCCAGAAATTAACGCAGGACGGGGCCTCAATATAGTTCGCATTAGCCAGACGCAGTTTCTGATAGTAAGCGCTGTATGTACACATGAGGGGTGTACTGTAGATCTGCCGGGTGATAATGCCGAAAATTCTCCCGATATGGTATGTCCGTGCCATCTTGCAAAATTTTCAAAAACTACAGGTAAAGTTTTGCGGACCCCGGGTGTACCTATAAATGATCTTACGGTATTTGAAAACACGTATGATGCCTCTACAACTACGATCACGATAAAGTATTAAACTATGGGAATAATATTAATCAGTACCCTGATTTGTGGTAAAAGCCGTTTTTTAAAGAAACGGCTTTTTTCTTGTAAAAATAGAATGTAAAAAAAGTCTGGAACATTTATCTGTACTTCTACGGTATTACCGGAAGTTGCGATTATGACTTTTTATAAACACTAACATAATATTTTTAAAAGATTTATCAGTATTTACAGGTGGAAAACGTATGAAAAAGACCCTTGCGATTTTTGTGATGTCGGTACTTCCGATTTTATTTACCTCATGTGCTAAAAGCCCAACTGAGCCTGAAGAAACAGGAACAGCAACACAAGAGCAGGTTGTAAATAAATGCGTAGCTGTAGTTCCCGGAAATGTGGTTAAGGTTCGATATATTACCGATGATGATGAGTGCACGTGTAAGCAGATTCGCTATGAAGAAGTGGATGACGACAACGATGACGATCGTCGCAGAAACCGCCATGACCGTGGCAATCACTATGGCCATTACAAGAAACACAAGCATAAACACAAAGATCATAAAAAATACCGCAAGGCAAGTGAAAAACGCACATGGATTGTAGAGATCGTACCTGTGTGTGGTGATACAGCAAAATATACTGTAATCTGCTCACGTGATGGCCGTGTGATCGAAATCAGAAGCTCAGCTCCTTCCTGCAAGGCAGATCTTCGCCCTGCCGATAGCTGCATCACATACGATCAGGCGCAAACAACGGTTACTACCGAAAAAAAGAATGCTCAGGTAGAGCAATGGGAAGTAGAGCAAAATCCGGCAACAAAGCAATGGGTGTATTACTTTATCGTAAATTCTGAAGATAAACAGTATATGTACGCTGTTGATGGACAAAATGGTCAGATTATAGAAAATAAAGAAGTCAAAGACTAATTAAACTCCTTTTAAAAAGCCTTCCGTGAGCAATTCACCGGAAGGCTTTTTTATTTTCAAGTTGCTTTTTTAGTTGTTTGTTAAAAAATAGTTTGAAATTGTGTCTGCATTCTGTATCTTTTAAAAAAACTCAATAATGTTTATTACGATTTTTAAAGGGGGAGCTATGGCTGAAACTGCTCAACAGAACAATAATGCTCAAAGCAGGATTAATTCCGTTTTAAAAGAAAACCGGAGATTTGTTCCGCCGGAAAGCTTCAGCAGGAATGCGCATATACGCTCAGCAGAAGAACTGGCAGAAATCAGTGCACGCGCCGCAGAAAACCCTATGGCATTCTGGGAAGCGCGCGCGCGAGAGATAGATTGGTTTGAGCCATGGCATACGGCTCTCGAATGGGAGTATCCGCACGCAAAGTGGTTTGTAGGCGGTAAACTGAATATTTCGTATAACTGTCTTGACAGGCACCTTGTAAAAAACGGAGATAAGACTGCCTTTATCTGGGAAGGAGAGCCAGGTGAAATAAAAAAATTGAGTTACCGCGAACTCCATGCTGAGGTATGCAGGCTGGCCAACGCCTTAAAAAAACTTGGTGTCAAGATGGGAGATGTAGTAGGAATTTACATGGGGATGAATCCTGAAGCTGCCATTGCAATGCTCGCCTGTGCACGGATCGGTGCCACGCACAATGTGGTATTTGGTGGTTTTTCCGCTGAGGCACTGCACGAGCGTATGATGGATTCTAAGGCAGTGTGTATAATCACCCAGAATGCAGCGCAGAGACGCGGTGAAACAATACTTTTAAAACCTGCCGTTGATGAAGCGCTTATGCATACACCAAACGTGAAAAATGTTGTTGTTTTTAAAAGAACAGATATCGAAACAAGTATGCAGACGGGCCGTGACCACTGGTGGCACGAACTTTTAAAAAGTGAACCGG
>DASPKH010000090.1:0-5525 GCA_035628175.1 Patescibacteria group bacterium | reverse complement strand
ATATGCCGGAATCCTTCATAGTTGGAATTAAACCAGTCAAGGGAAAACTGCCCCACTCGCGGCAGGTCCTCAGGATGGATCATTGAAGCGCGCTTGCTTTTTAAAGAATTGTCAAAGTCTTGAAGTGTCAAACCTGTCTGTAACAGGAATGTCTCATTGACAACTTCAAATGAATTATTATGCAACAAAAGCCTTGTTATTCCTACGGGTGCGTTATTTATTAGCTTACGGTATTTTTCCTCGCTTTGCCGCATGGCTTCTTCTGCCGCTACGCGCTGTGTGATGTCTGAGAAAACTCCAATTGAACCAATTATCTTACCAGAAGAGTCAAGATATGGTGCGGCGCTGATCTCAACCCAAATAATGGCGCCGTCTTTCCGCAAAAGCTGCTCGGTATATTTGTCGCGGATCCCGCCGAGCCTGTCCTGCATACGACGTTTTAGTATTATCTCAAGGTCTTCCCGTTTCAAAATCAGATTATCTACCGGTTGATGAAGTAATTCCTGCAAACTATAATCCGCAAGTTCCTCCATGCGATGATTGACGAAGGTAATCTTGTCATGTTCATCAGTAATAATAATCCCCTCATTCAGGTTATCGACGACAGCTTTATAGCGCTCTTCACTCTGGCGTAATGCTTCTTCTGTCTTTTTCAGAGCAGTAATATCCTGCTGGGTTCCCCAAATATGGTGGAGATGACCTTTACGAACGATACCAAAGGAGTTATTAAGAAAATACTTATCATTTCCCTCCTTGTCCAGTTCATGTGTTTCGCCATTCTCTATTTTATAACCTGCAAGAATAAAGTCTTTTAAAAAAGCTATATTTTCCGGCTCTGAAGGAATAAATAAATCAAGAAGCTTCGTACCGATAAGATCTTCGGCATTATTAAAACCATACATCCTTGCCAGAACATCATTGCAATCGCCTACAACTATGCTTTTATAAAGGAAAGAGATTTGTTCCTCTACAGGGATTTCCACAGGCATCGGTGGCTCAATATCAAATCTCCAGATACCCTCAGAAATTTGATCTATAAACATCCTGTATCGCTCTTCATTTTTAATGAGGGCATTTACGGTAAGTTTATGGGGATCAATTGTGCGGAAAGTGATGATATGATTTCTTACAGATTCAAAATCATATTCAGCTGAAGTGGTTTCAATGTAAAATTCATCAGTCGCTGTTTTTAAAACCAACCCCTTGTTTTTAAAAACTGTGCAGTACTCGTAGTTTTCTTCTGATTCAGGATCAGCTATTTCACAGATCTCATCAAGATGTTTACCTTCCAGCCCCGTGTTTTTAAAAAAGGCCTCAGCAGCGGGATTTGCATAGATAATAGTACCATGATGGTGAGCGATTACGCAGTCGGAAACATTGGATAGAGCTGTAAAAAGCATTATCTCTTTCTTCAGCCATTCATCTTGTGTCTTGCGGTGACGCACCGCGGTTTCAATCGCAGTCTTGATCTCGATCAGTTCAAATGGTTTTAAAATATACCCAAAAATGTTGTCATTCAGCGTCTTATGGATATCATCACTGACGGATGCTGTAAGGTAGATAACCGGAGTGCCGTATTCAGTATTAATTTTTTGTGCAGCTTCGAGGCCGGACATTTCGCCATCAAGCATAATATCCATGAGAACCACATCAGGCTTCAGTTCACCCGTTTTTACAATTGCCTCCTCGCCCGAACGCACAACTGCTACCGGACGATAACCAAGCCGTTTGAGGCTAAGCTCGATATCTCTGGCAATTATAGGCTCATCTTCTACTATGAGGATTGAATAATCAGGCATGTAGCGCGATTCCGGTGTAAGCTTGTTATAAACGGTACTGATTTGAGTGATAATTCTTGGTGAAATGCAGTTTTAAAAATGTGTATAGACACACTTTTAAAATCATACGCCTTATAATTAAAGGCAATATAAGGGGATTGACGTAATTATACAAGTGCAACTATCAGAGCACCCGCGTATCAGTAAAATTACGTAAAAAAAGCAGTTTTTAAAAGTTTTTTAAAGGGAATCTTTTGCTTTTTCAAGAGCTTCATGCACTTTAGCATATTCCTCATTGAGCTGCGGAGCAAGAGCCTGAATAGTATTTATATCTCCGGCACGCGAAGCATTTTCAAGCGCAGAACAGATTTCGACAAGTCCGCTGGCACCTAATACGGCGGAACTTCCTTTGATAGCATGCGCTGTTTTGCGTACGAGGTCTGGTGTATTTTCCTCTATCTGGCTTTTAATCTTAGCAATGTGTTGGGGGGTATTCTGAAGGAAAATGTCAATCAGTTCTTTTAAAAAGACCGTATCATTTTCATCTTCGTGCAGCTCTTTTAGCCGCTGAAGCGCTGTAGGATCAATGACACTTTTTTCGGCGTCTTCCTGGTGCTGGCTATTCTCGGAGTTACCTTCACTAACGATCTCGGTTGTAGGAAGCCACTTTTTTAAAAGTACATCCAGCTCTTCGCGGCGCACAGGCTTTTGAGCAAAATCATTCATCCCGGTCTGGATACAGTTTTCCTTTTCCACAGGTGCAGCATTTGCCGTCATAGCGATAATAGGCGTATTATTGTAGCCTTCCAACTGGCGGATAGCTTTTGTTGCTTCAAAACCATCCATTTCAGGCATCTGAAGATCCATCAGGATAAGCCCAAACTGCCTTGAACGACAAAGTTCTACTGCTTCCAGACCATTATTTGCCAATACTGCATCGTAGCCAAGCCGCTCCAGCTGGTGCAGGGCAACTTTCTGGTTGACTGGACTGTCTTCTGCAATAAGCACAGAAACTTTGTTTCCTCTATTTGTATTGCCTGATTGTGTATTCTGATGTTCCATAATCTGTTCTTTGGAAGATTGTTTTTTCTGCGTTCGTGTAATAACCGCGCGTACTTTTGAGCGCAGTATTGGCTTTGTCAAAAATGTTACCGGCTCTTTTTCAGCAAGCCTCTCAGCCCTGCCTCGCTGGCTTGCCTGTACAATAAGAATAAGGCGTGAATGAAGAAATTCAGCAGCCGCAAGCATTTCACGGCACATTATCTCGTGTTGCGGATCAAGAAAATCATACTCAAGAAAGATATGCGTAAACCCGCCTTCGCGCCGGATCTTTTTAATCCCTTCGCGGATGGTATCTACACACTCGATTTCCATACCGAGATGCGCAAAAACTTGCATGATCGAGTCTTTATTGAGCTTGCTACATCCAATGGAAATAGCTTTCACATCTCGAAATTCCGAAGAAATATCCCCTAATTCAGAATTTTCCTTTTTAATATTTCGGGTAAACCATGTCACAATGCGGAAAGTCGATCCTGAGCCAGGAACGCTTTCTACCTCTATATGGCCACCCATCATTTCAATAAGCTGTTTTGAAATTGCCAGCCCAAGCCCTGTTCCGCCATACTTCCGCGTTGCCGAGCCGTCAATTTGTGAAAACGACTCGAATAGCCTGCCCATGTTTTCGGCTGCAATACCGATGCCTGTATCCTGCACCTCAATCTGTACCTGAACCTTTTTAGAATTCTTTCTCAGACATGTTGCCCGTACGGCCACTCCACCGACATCTGTGAATTTTATCGCATTAGAAAGCAGATTCCCAAGCACCTGCTGCATACGGAATGCATCTCCCTGCACCCATCGTGGTACATCCGGCGAAATATAACATGAGAGTTCAATTCCTTTGCGGTCTGCAGGCTCGGCGTACATTTCCACGATTCCCTCGATGAATGCACCAAGGTCAAAGTCCACATTTTCAAGGCGGAGGTTTCCGGCTTCTATCTTCGAGAAATCAAGAACATCATTGACAATAGCCAGCAGCGTTTCGCTCGATGAACGGATCAGTTCTCCAAACTGCTTTTGCTCGTCATTCAGTTCCGTATCGGTCAGTAATTCAATCATGCCGATAATACCGTTGAGCGGCGTGCGGATCTCGTGGCTCATGTTCGCCAGGAATTCTGCCTTTGCATGAGCTGCCTGGAGTGCCTGCTCCCGAGCTATAATGAGTTGTATTTCGAGGTTTTTCCGCTCAATTGCATATTGAAGCGAACGATAGATCGTAACGATATCCGATTGCTCCTGCACAAGAAAGTCCTGTGCGCCCTCCTGCATCAGCGCTATCGCCAGGTGCTCATCATTCGTTTGGCTCAGCACTACGATCGGGATATGAGGTACCTCACTGTACACTTTTAAAAATACTTCTAGCTCTGACTGTTCACGATTGCTGGTAGCAAGAAGTATTGCATCTGGTCTCTCTGCTTTAAAATATTCAAAAGCCTCGTCAACGGAATTGACATGTGCTATCGTGCAATGAGCATACCCCGGGATATTCCCTATGGTTTCACAGAGGACTCTTGCACCGGCATTATCGCTTTCAATCAGAAGGATGTTCTGCTGGTCGAAAGTATGGTCATTACTGCTGTACAAACGCTTTTGCATAAAAGTAGAACATGTCGGCTGTTACACGCGAAACAAATTTTGTTTTGTATAATTCCCTGTTCAAACAAATTTTAGAGATTTACGGAGATAACCGTTCAGTTATCCACACATTGTCTTCCTTTTTAAAAACAATCCTATCGTGCAATCTATTCGGGCGGCCTTGCCAGAATTCCACAACTTCCGGTATCACGCAAAAACCACCCCAAAAATCCGGCAGTGGCACCACGGTTTCAAAACGCTTCTGCATATTTTTAAAATTTTCTTCCAATTCTTCACGGCTTTTTAAAGTCCTGCTTTGCTTCGACGCCCATGCGCCTAGCTGACTTTCTAGCGGCCGGCTTTTAAAATATTCTTCGGACTCCTCTTTTAAAACTTTTTCCACGCGCCCTTCGATCCGTATCTGCCGCTCCAGCTCGCCCCAATAAAAAAGTAGCGCCGCCTGCGGATTCTCAATCAGCTCCTGCCCCTTACGGCTCTCATAATTCGTATAAAAAACAAATCCTTTTTCTGATAGTTTTTTTAAAAGTACAATCCGTGCCGATGGTTTTCCATCACTCGTCGCTGAAGCAATCGTCATTACGTTCGGCTCGGAAATCCCTGCTTTTACAGCTTCATCAAACCACTGGCGAAACTGAGCGAACGGATCCTGCAAAACGTCCTTTTCATCCAGACCATGCCGCATAAATTCGCGGCGAAATTGCAAAAATGTTTCGTGATTCATAGTATTCGTGATTGATAATTCATGCCCCTATGAGCAGTTTTAAAAACTTCAGTACTAATTGCACTTCAAATAATTTAACTCACAACACCAGTTAAGATTTTCACAGCTTTTAAAACTTCTTCAGAAGAATTATAAAAATGTGGTGAAAAGCGCAATCTACCTTCCCGAAGCGAAATAATCACATTCTCATCGGTCAGCTTTTTAAAGACATCATCGGCTGAATCTTTTAAAAGTTCAATGGTGACAATGCCACCGCGCTCATTGTAATTATCCGGGGAAATAAGCCGTACACCGTCAAGCTTTTTCAAAGTGTCTATGAGAATATCCGTGAGCGCGAGGATGTGATTGTGAATATTTTCCGAGCCGAA
>DASPKH010000089.1:0-3891 GCA_035628175.1 Patescibacteria group bacterium | reverse complement strand
CTTTAAAGAATATTTGTGAAGCGCAGGTGAATGAGAAAAGTTTTACAACTTTTCGTTTGAAAAATGATTTTTTAAAAGTTTAATTTTTAAAAGCACTGTCATTGCGAGAAGTCTTCGACGAAGCAATCGCAAATGCGGCGGACGCGACACCTGTATTTGCGATTGCCACGTCGCGGAAGACCGCTCCTCGCAATGACGAACTTTTAAAACCACTAACTCACAATTGTTTCACCATCTCAAAATGCTGAATCTCACCAAAAAGCAAATACGATGGCCCAATCATCTGGTAATTCAGCGCTTCATAGAACGGAACTGCCTTTTCACGTGCATGCAGCATCACATATTCTGCGTTAAAATCTTCCAGCGCACGACGCTCTAATTCCTCCATCAGAACCCGCCCAACGCCTTTGCCCTGCTGCGAATCATCCACTGCCACATAGCGAACCTGCGCTTCGATTTTACTATTCATATGCAAACGCCCGACAGCAAGTGCCTTTCCACTGTCGTCTGTGAGCATAATGTTCACACTTTGCGGGTCAGTTTCGTCAACTTCCTCTCCGCGAGGCTTCCCCCACGGGCCGCGGAGGATTCGCCAGCGCAGCTCGTAGTATTTTTCAAAATCTTCTGGTGTTTTTACTTCGATTATGTTCATAGCAATAAATTAGTCTTACATTCCCAATTCACTCATAATAAACCGCCACCGCAAAACCTCATCATTTATCACACTCTGCAGCGGCTTACCTGAACCATGCCCCGACTCATAATCTGTCACCAGCAAAATCGGAGCCTTCTGCCCCGGGTTATTCTGTAAAGCAGCCGCAAATTTCTTCGCATGAAGCGGGTCTACGCGAACGTCATTCGCGCCACTCCAGATAAGCGTTGTTGGGTAATTCACTCCCGGCTTGATATTGTGATAGGGCGAATATTTTAAAATATTTTCAAAATCTTCCTGCTTTTCCGGGTCGCCATACTCAGGAATCCAGTAGCGCGCAATCAAAAACTTGTGATAACGCACCATGTCCAGAAGCGGCACCTGGCACACAATCGCTTTAAAAAGCTCCGGCCGCTGCGTCATCACCGCGCCCACGAGCAACCCGCCATTGCTTCCACCCTGCGCAACAAGCTTTTGCGGATTCGTATATTTTTCGCGAATGAGCCATTCAGCCGCTGCAATAAAATCGTCAAACGTATTCTGCTTTTTTAAAAGCATCCCGTCATTATGCCACTTTTCGCCATACTCATCGCCGCCACGCAACCCCGTATTCACATACACTCCACCACGATTGATAAATGACGCCATGCTGCTGATGAAACCCGGCTCAATCCCATTATTAAAACCGCCATAGCCATACAGCAGCGTCGGATTATTGCCATCCAGCTTCAAACCCTTTTTATGAATCACGAACGCTGGAATTTTCACACCGTCCTTGCCCGGATAAAACTTGATTTCCGCAACAATATCCTTCGTGTCAATCGGCGTCGGCACCTGGTATACAAACTCCCATTTCAGCGTCTTGCCGTCCAGCTTATACAGCTTCGACGGCGCGGTAAACGTCGCGAGCGTCACGTACAGATTATTCGTTTCCTTGTGATATTTCAGCCCGCTCACATTGCCCAGCTCTGGCAGCTCAATCTGTTTTAAAAACTTGCCGTTCAGGTCATACGCCATCAGCCGGCTCATCACGTCCTTTTTATCCTGCGTTATCACGTAGTCAGACGTCACCTCAAAACCCGACAAAACCGTCTCGCCTTCCGGAATAAACGTCCGCCAGTTTTCAAACTCCGGCTTGTCCAAATCCGCAACCATCACTTTAAAATTCGGCGCTTCATGATTGGTGAAAACGAACATTTTTCCATGGCGAATATCAAAGTACGAACGATATTTTTTGCTCGAATAAATTTCTTTTGGCGGCTCGTTCGTCCCCGTTTTCCTGATTTTTAAAAAGTTGGAATAAAAATCGCCGCCACCAAACACCGTCCAGTCGCCCTCGTCCGTGTCATACACCCACGCATTGTCCTTCGCATCCGGCGGCGCCGTCATAAAAACATCATTTTTATGGTCATCGCCCAGCTTGTGCAGGTACGTCGGCAGCGGCGTCTGATTTTTGACTAGTTCAGGTGTGCGAAGCGTGATATACGCGTGCTTCTCGTCGCGCGTCCAGCTAAAATTATTCAGCCCCGGCAGCAAATCGCCAATCTGCTCACCCGTTTTCGTGTCAATTATCCGGTACGTGCTGATTTCATCGCCCTTATTCTGAATCCCAATCGCCACGCGGTCGCCCTTTTTCGTAAACCGCGAACCCGTAACCGCCGACTTCCCAGTCGGGTCAATTTTTAAAGGGTCAAAAATCAGGATTTCCTTTCCATTCAAGCGCGTGTACAGCTTGCTCTGCGCATCACCCTTCTGACGCGCCCAGAAAAACTCCCGCTCTCCCTCAAAAAACGGCGCGCCCTTCACATCCCGGTCAAACGCCGCCGTAAATTCCTCCTGCAGCCCCGGAAATTCTTTTGTATTTTTTAAAAGAAAATTCATCGCCGCATCATGCTGCGCGCGCGTCCACTGCAGCACATCGGGCGCCGTTTTATCCTCCAGCCACCGGTAATTATCCACCATCTCGCGCCCGTGCAGCGTCTCCCGCACCGCCTCACTCCTCGTCGCCGGCTCTTTAAAAACACCCTGCCCAAAAGCCGGAATCGCAGCAGTCATCATAGCCGCAGTCACAATATTTTTCATAAATTTTTAAAAACTCTTTAAAAGAAATTCAAGATTTTTTTGGGTTCGCCGGTACGAAATTCCCACCAACAGTGGGCGGTCACCCTTGCCGTCAATAGTGTCGTTTATTTTAAGAGATAGGAATTTTAAAAACCGATTTTAAAAACAGGATTTTGAAACTCTCATTCCCGCGTAGGCGGGAATCCACACGTCAAATTCTCACGTCCGTCATTGTCACCCCTTCCGCTTCAAAAGCGCCATATAAAACCCGTCAAACCCATCTGTATCCGGCCATAAACGCTTCTCCTCCAGCAATTCCCAATTCGACGGATTATTTTTTAAAAAGTTTCTCACCTGCTCCTCATCCTCGCTCGGCAGAACGCTGCACGTAGCATACACCATCAGCCCGCCCGGCTTCACCATATTAGGATAACTTGCCAAAATCTCGCCTTGGATTTTCCGCACTTTGTCAATATCATCCGGCTGCAACTTCAGCTTCGTATCAGGATTCCTTTTTAAAACACCCAGCCCCGAACACGGCACGTCCAGCAGCAACCTGTCCGCCTGTCCGCTCAACCGCTTTATCACCTTCGTCGAAGTGATAGCCCGCGTCTCGATAATATCCGCACCCGCACGCGAAGCCCGCTTGCGCAAATCCTCCAGCTTCCGCTCAAACGTGTCCATCGCGATAATCCGCCCCTTATTCTGCATCAGCGCCGCAAGGTGCAAAGTCTTGCCGCCCGAACCTGCGCATGCATCCACTACGCGCATCCCCGGCTCCACTTTTAAAAAAGGCGCAATCGTCTGCGAACCCGCATCCTGCACCTCAAACAATCCATTTTTAAAAGCCTGCGTACGGAAAACATTTGCCCGCTGGGGCAGCACCAGCGCTTCCGACGCGAGCTTCACCGGAGCAGTCCGGATTTCTTCTTTAAGCAGCTCTTTCTGCAATTTCTCTTTTGTTGTCTTTAAAAGATTCGCCCGCAGAATCACATGCGGCTGCTCATTCAGCGCATGGAGCACCGGCTCCCACCGCTTTTCACCAAGCTCGCTTTCAGCAACTTCATCAAGCCACTCAGGAATAGACTCGCGGATGCTACGTTTTTCCAAAGCTGCATCGAGCTTGCGGTGCATCGTTTCGAGGTTTACTTCTTTAAATTCCGGCCGTCGCGAGATTT
>DASPKH010000088.1:0-2579 GCA_035628175.1 Patescibacteria group bacterium | reverse complement strand
GAATAAAGGAAACCCTTTAAAATTCCCGGTGCAGCAGCCGGACGGCTCCTGGACTGAAATTGACCGGTCGGATGAACTAGTAGCAGCGCTCAAACGTGAAAAAATTGATGCTGTTGTGGCTATTGGCGGTGATGGCTCGCTCGGTATTGCAAATGTACTCGCACAAAAAGGAATGCGTGTAGTCGGTGTGCCAAAAACCATTGATAATGATTTGAATAATACGGACGTTACCTTCGGATTTGATACAGCGGTTTCTTTTGCTACTGAGTGCCTCGACAGGCTCCACTCGACAGCAGAATCGCACCAGCGTATCATCGTTGTGGAAGTGATGGGCCGCTATGCGGGCTGGATCGCCCTTCATTCAGGCATAGCAGGGGGCGCAGGCGTCATTCTCATTCCGGAAATTCCGTATGATATTAATGTTGTGGCAGAAGCGATTAGAGAACGCCAGCGCTCCGGCAAGCAGTATTTTATCGTTGTAGTGGCAGAAGGAGCTAAGCCAAAAGATGGAACGGTATCAATTATCGGCAAGAACATTGGCCAATCCGAGCGGCTTGGGGGCGTTGGACACAAGATTGCAACGCAACTCGAAGAAATGACAGGAAAAGAAGCCCGGGTAGTGGTGCTCGGACATTTGCTACGAGGCGGCTCGCCAACGGCTTATGACCGTTTGATTTCCCTACGTTTTGGCGCGGCAGCTGTTCGTGCAATTGAGGAGGGCCACTCAGGTGTGATGATAGCGCTGGACGAACCTCATGTGCGCTGTGTGCCACTCGAGGATGCCACCAGTCGTATGAAAATTGTCCCAACTGATAGTGACACCATACTTGCGGCACGTGATCTGGGAATTTCCTTTGGTGATGATTTTATTCGCTTCAATGACGTAATGCCGGAATTCGGCTACGAGTTTTAATGCCCATTATCAAGAATTCCACATATAAAGCTCCGTGGTTTTTAAAAGGGATGCCACATGTGCAGACGATTTTCCCGAATCTCTTCCGGCGTGTGACTTCTCCCCCTTTTACAAGACAACGGATTGAAACGCCTGATGCGGATTTTCTCGATATTGACCTGGCTTTTAAAAACGGGAAATCGCCTTCCTCCAAACTTGCCATTCTCTCGCACGGGCTGGAAGGAAGTACCGACCGCTGGTATATTCGGGGAATGGTTCATGCGCTGCACCGTGCGGATTACGACGTCCTGGCATGGAATTTTCGTGGCTGCTCAGGTTCTATCAACAGGATTCTCGCCTATTATCATAGCGGAAAAAGCGAAGACCTCGAGGCCGTCATACAGCATGTGTTAAACACTTCCGACTACAAAAAAATCGCTTTGATCGGCTTTTCTGTAGGCGGGAATATTACACTAAAATATCTCGGTGAACGAGGGAAGAATATTCCGCATAATCTTTTAAAAGCTGTGTGCTTTTCCGTCCCGGTTGATCTGGAAGCCAGTTCTCGCGAGCTCGCAAAGCCGTCCAACAGGATCTACATGGACAGGTTTTTAAAAACGCTCAAGCAAAAGGTGCGTGATAAAATGGAGAAATTTCCAGGGGAGATTGATGACCGGAATTTTAAAAACATCACAAATTTTAAAGAATTTGACGACCGGTACACAGCTCCCCTCAATGGTTTTAAAAATGCTCATGAATACTGGGCAGCAGCCAGTTCAAAGCAATATTTAAAAAACATTTCCATTCCAACGCTCCTTGTCAATGCGGAAAACGACCCATTTCTAGCTCCGGAATGCTATCCGGTAAAAGAATCTGAAGCAAATCCGAATTTGTTCTTGGAAATGCCTGCTGATGGCGGACACATGGGTTTTACTGATTTCAGTTTTAAAAATGAATATTGGTCTGAGCGGCGGGCAGTAGAATTCCTGATCGGTGATTCTTAGATAGAAAATTAAAAAGGCAGAACCGAACAATTCTGCCTTATACAGGGAATTCTATAATGGTCTGTTACGGCTGAAATCCAGAATTGGGCATTTGTGAAATTACCATTGATATTACTGCGCCGTAGAAAACCATCATCAGCACAAAAAACGCAATAGTGATAAAAACGAGAATCTTCTGGATGGAGAAAAATCTGCTTTGCTTTTCAAGCGCTTCAGCAAGCGCATTCTGATCCTGACTCCCGGCAAAACCGCGAAACGCCTCAGCTGCATCCCGAAGCCGCAACCCGCCAATAATCGTAGGCACGCCAATAATTGCGCCCACAATAGACAGACATGTGAAAGCCCCTACAACGATCTGCCAGATGCCAAAAAATGCCATGTCGTTTGCCATTTTTTCAATGAGCACGCCAGTTGAGATGCTGCTCTGTCCTGATACATCATTCATGGTAAACTCATTTGCCATAGCTCCACCTTTAAAAAATAAGAATTAAATAGTGATGCGCACTAGGCGCGGGTAAATAATTACAGGTGATTTTGGGAATTTACCTATAATAATACTAATGAACAAATTTTTTTAAAGCATGAATGGTATAATGCTTTTTAAAAATGGAAATTTGCCAGGTTGGAATATTTCTCCGTATCTTGCTGTTTCATCAAGTAAATTCGCTGTTACCGCGTGAGTG
>DASPKH010000087.1:0-7054 GCA_035628175.1 Patescibacteria group bacterium | reverse complement strand
CTTATTCACAGCTGAATATGCTTCCAGAATCGCGCCTTCAAGTGTTTCAGCTTTTGCTGTTACGCCAAGAACGCGTCCTCCGTTAGTCACAAGTTTATCATCTTGTAAAGCCGTTCCTGCATGGAAAATCCGAATATTTTCACTTAAAGCATTCTGTAGTCCGGTAATTGGGAAACCTCTTTCGAAATTGTCAGGATAGCCCTTTGACGCGAGAACCACCGTGCAGGCCACGCCTTCTGCCGGGTTTTGAATCCAGTACGCATCAAGGTTTTTTAAAGCCGCGCTGTGGAGCAATCTCAGAAAATCACCTTTAAAGACCGTCAGCACCGACTGCGTTTCCGGGTCGCCAAACCTAGCGTTGAATTCGACTACGCTTGGCTCGCCACCATCAATCATCAGCCCGACAAACAAACACCCTATAAATGGTGCGCCTTCTTCCACCATTCCTTTTAAAACCGGAGCTATAATCCTTTCTTCTACCTTTTTTAAAACGTCAGGTGTTACAAGCGGCGCAGGAGCATACGAACCCATTCCGCCAGTATTTTTTCCTTCATCATTGTCGAAAGCGCGCTTGTGGTCTTGAGCCGGAGCAAGTGTTACGAATTTTTTTCCATCGCAAATTGCAAAAACCGATGCTTCTTCGCCTTTTAAAAAGTCCTCAATAACCACTTCTGCGCCCGCATCGCCGAATTTCCCGTTAAAAATTTCATCCAGCGCACCGAATGCTGTATCGTTGTCAGTCGCGACGGTAACACCTTTTCCGGCAGCCAGCCCATCAGCTTTTATCACAACGGGAAAATCCTGAGCCGCGAGATAACGCCACGCTTCGTCCTTCTGCTCACTTTTAAAACGTGCGTAGCGCGCCGTCGGAATGCCGTGACGTTCCATGAATTCCTTCGCAAAACCTTTCGACCACTCCAGCCGCGAGGCCTTGCGCGAAGGCCCGAAAACAGGAATATGCGCATTGCACAGCGTGTCGGCAAGACCGTCAGCAACTTCCTTGTCCGGCCCGATGACGACTAACCCGATCTTCTTCTCGCGGCAAAACTGCACGATTTCAACGCCCGAAAGGCCGATTCCCGCATCTTCTGCTATTTCGAAGATGCCCGGATTTCCCGGAGTGCAGTAGAGTTTTGTGAGAAGTGAGGATTCCGATATTTTCCATGCAAGTGCGTGTTCACGCCCACCGCCGCCTATAAGTAATACGTTCACGTTTTTTTCTTTTTAAAAGTTCGACTTTTTAAAACTGTATAAATCACTGAGTATTAAAAATCTTCAGCATCACAAAAATCATCACACCCGTCACTGAAACATATAACCACAGCGGAAAAGTCCATCGGGATACTTTCCTGTGCGATTCAAATTTGCCCGCAAGAGAAAAGTAAAAGCTCGACAAAATCAGCGGAACAGAAATCGCCGACAGCACGATATGGCTGATTAACACGAAAAAATAAACCGGGCGAATAATGCCTTGAGCCAGAAATTTCGTTTCGCCATGAAACGCATGATAGACCACATATCCAATAAAAAACAGCGACGATGCACCAAGCGCCGCAAACATATATTTCAGATGCTTGTCAAAATTCCTGCGCTTAATTTCACGATACCCAAGTAGTAGAAAAACCGTCGTAATAAAATTCCAGAAAGCATTGACCGCCGCGAGATTCCCGATGAATTCCGATGAGTAATTCGCCGCCTGTTTAAAATACACAAGCCAGATGAGAAACCCGAAAATCACTGCGCTCAGGCCTAAAATTGTAAGGAGCGCCTTTCTCGGCGACAGGTCTTTAAGCGCTGAAATCTGTACATTTTGCAGCTTCGTCGTACTCAAAATTCACCTACCACGGAAGCTCTTTTCCCGTGTAATCAATTAATTTCCCAGTGTGTGTATCCACTGAACTTTGTAAAAATATCTTTTTTAAACCGGTAATAGATTCTTCAATCGTAACAGGCGCTTTTTCGCCGCCCATGTCCGTCTGCACCCAGCCGGGGTGGATTGCCAGTGCCATAATTCCTTCAGGCTTCAGCTCGATTGCCAGATTAAAATTCAGCATGTTCAGTGCTGTTTTTGAAATGCGGTAGGTGTACGAGCCACCTGTTTTATTCAGCTCATACGAAGACATTATCGTTGAAAAATTGATGATCTTTTTCAAAGCGCCATTCCTCACCATCGGCAAAGAAGCATTGATGATTCGCAGTGGGCCTACAGTATTGACATTAAGCGTTTGTAAAAGATCATTAGCCGTTACCTTCACAATGCTGCGTTCGCCATTTGGTAAAATTCCCGCATTATTCACAAGAATATCTAGTGAATCAAACTGTTCTGAAACTTCTTTAAAAAAATCTACAACACTTTCATCATTAGCTACATCGCACTTTGCAATAAAGAGCTTATTCTTAAAGGAGGCCTGTAATCCCGTCAAACCACCCTTGTCTGAACGGTAACTCGCAATTACCTGCCAGTCGTCATTTAAGAACGCTTCGGTCAAACCAAGTCCGATACCGCGATTCGCGCCGGTTATTAAAATTGTATTCAAGTTTATTTAAGAAAATGAAAGAAATCTGCGAGACCATTAAAAAACTACGATTTAAAAAGCTGATTGAGCCGTCGGAGGAGCTTCCTGCCAAAGCTCGATCGGATTTCCCTCGGGATCATTGATATACGCAAATTTACCATACACTAGATCCAGCTTTTTTTCAACGACGATACCTTTTTCTTGAAGATCCTTTAAAAATGTGTCAAAATCATCGACCTGGTAATTTATCATCATTGCACGCCCACCTGTCTGAAAATCATCCTGCGCAGCGTAAATCCCAAACTGAGCCGTACGCTCACCGCTGCCGATCTCACCGTAATAATGATTTTCACCTTCATTATAGCTCATCTCGATGCCAAGCACTTCTGAATACCATGCCGCAAGCGAACGTGCCTCACGTGCATACATAATGATCGCTCCAATACCGATGACCTTTGCCATGTTGCTCTCGTTAAAAATTTTTAAAAGTTTCGTTTAAAAAGCACCTGATTTCACAAGCTCTGCAAACCCTTTTAAAACTTCAGGTAACTTCTCGACATCCTTTCCACCTGCCGTTGCAAGCTGAGGCTTGCCCCCGCCGCCGCCACCAAGCTGTTTTGCTACTGCGCCAACGATTTTTCCAGCTTGGTATGTTTTTAAAAGGTCGTCTGTTACTACGCATACAAGTTGTGCTTTGCCTTCGCTCACTGACGCAATAAGGCCGATTCCCCCTTTTTTAAAACCATCACGCAATTTTTCGCCAATTGAGCGAAGCTGCTCCATGTCCTCAATATCAATGCGCGCGGCAACGACTTTCACATCGCCAACCATTTCTGCTTTTTCGATGAGGGCAGGAATATTTTCCGTCAGCGACTGCAGTTTAAATTTGCCAACTTCTTTTTCAAGCTGCTTGATTTTTTCTAAAAGCTGGTCAGCGTTAGCGCGTTCGGAGGCTACTTTTTGGTTTAAATTCTGAATGTATCCCTCAATGCCCCAACCTGTTACCGCTTCTAAACGGCGAACGCCTGACGCGATGGATGCTTCCGAAGTGATTTTAAAAAGGCCGATTTCGCTGGAATTCCGCACGTGCGTTCCGCCGCAGAATTCAGCAGAGAATTTCTCGTCAATTATCACAACGCGCACTTTGTCGCCATATTTATCGCCAAAAAACATTTTCACATTCGGCACTTTGCGCGCTTCTTCAATTGGGAGTTCGAGTGTGATGACGGGTATTCTTTCAAAAATTTTCTCATTCACCATTTGCTCAATGTCGCGAAGCTCTTCCGGGGTTACTTTTTGAAAGTGCGAAAAGTCGAAACGCAGATAGTCTGGCGCAACAAGCGAACCCGCCTGCTGCACGTGATTGCCCAGCACTTTCCGCATTGCCTCGTGCACAAGGTGCGTTGCCGAGTGATTGCGGTGAATCGCCCAGCGCCGCTCAGCATCTACCTGCGCAAGCGCCGCCGAACCTTCCGCAACTTCAATCTCTGATTCTAAAAAGTGAATTATCGCATCACCCGATTTTCGCACATCCAGAACAGGATATTTTTCGCCGCCAATTGTCAGCGCACCCACATCGCCCGCCTGTCCGCCCATTTCAACATAAAACGGCGATTTGTCCAGAACAATCTGATTATCTTTTACAAACACGATTTGCGCCGGAGTTTCAAGCTCATCATAACCCGTAAATTCCGTTTTTGCATCAATCGCCGGCAATTCCACCTGCTGAACGTGTTCCTTCCGCGCCTGTCGTGAGCGTTCGCGCTGAGCATTCATGTGTGTTGTAAATCCTTCCGTATCAACTGACAGGCCGCGTTCGCGCGCAATCAATTCCGTCAAATCCAGCGGGAAACCGAAGGTATCGTACAACTGAAAAGCATCCGCGCCCGAAATGACCGTGTGCTTCACATGCGCCATCCCACGCTGCAAATCATTTGACTCGTGATATTGCAGCGGCTCGGTCTGCTGCTCATTTGGCATTCGCGCCACAATCTCATCAAACCGCTCCAGACCGCGCTCCAGCGTTTGCAAAAAGCTTTCTTCTTCAGCGCGGATAATGCGCTCAATCGTTTTCTGCTGCGTTTTAATTTCTGGAAAAACATCCCCCATCGTGTCCACGAGAATCTGCACAAGTTTAAAAAGCACCGGCTCTTTAAAACCCAGATTGCGCGAATACCGCGACGCACGACGCAAAATCCGGCGCAAAACATAGCTACGGCCTTCATTTCCCGGAATTGCACCATCAGCAATAGCAAACGATAGCGTACGAATATGGTCGGCAATCACGCGCATCGCAATTCCGTCCTTATCGTCCAGCGCCTGCGAATATTTCCGCCCGCTCAAATTCTCCAGTTCTTGTAAAAGCGGCGTAAAAACGTCTGTGTCGTAATTGGAATCCTTGCCCTGCATCACCGCACAGATACGCTCAAAACCCATTCCCGTATCCACGTGGCGCGACGTCAAATCCTCAAGCGAACCATCCGCCTTGCGATTATACTGGATAAAAACGTTGTTCCAGATTTCCATCACTTCCGGCACGCCGGCATTCACCAGCGGCCCGCCCGAGAGGTCCGGCGTTTTATCAAAATGAATTTCCGTACACGGCCCGCACGGCCCCGTTTCGCCCATTTCCCAGAAATTATCCTTTTCATCAAACCGGTGAATATGAGACTCCGGCAGATAATTCTTCCAAATCTCGTACGACTCATCATCCGTCCGGTACACCGTCGCATGGATACGCTCTTTCGGCAGCTTCCACACGTCCGTCAGCAGCTCCCACGACCAGCCAATCGCCTCTTTTTTATAATAATCGCCAAAGCTCCAGTTGCCCAGCATCTCAAAAAGCGTGTGGTGATACGTGTCGTAGCCCACCTCCTCCAGGTCATTATGCTTGCCGCTCACGCGAATGCACTTCTGCGTATCCGCCGCCCGCGTATAGTCGCGCTTGCCCGTCCCGAGGAACACATCTTTAAACTGGTTCATCCCGGCATTCGTAAACAGCAGCGTCGGGTCGCCATGCGGTATCACCGGCGCACTCGGCACTATCCGGTGGCCCTTAGAAGCAAAAAAATCAAGAAACGATTGTCTAATTTCGCGTGAAGTCATTTTTAAAAGTAGAGTAATATTTAATGTCTGTTTATATGTTTTTAAAAGCTTTTTAAAAAGCCAATTTTTAAAAGAATTTTCATGTTTCCCTCACTGCCACATTCCACCAACAGTGGGCGGTCACCCTTACCGTCACAAGTAACCGTTTTAAAAGAATTTCAAAAGCTAATTGCTTTCTTGGATATTTTTGTCAATAGTTTTTAAAACCATTATTGTAAAATCGTCGAATAATTTCAAATCTTCAGTTTCGCAACTCTCGCAGGACTTTCTGATTTTAAAAAGCTCCCTTTTCCCACGAGCAATTGCTTCAGTTTTGTCAAAATCTGCTTTAATCATTATTACCCATGTTAGATACTCGTGCCAAAGTTGCTTTTCTTCGCCATTTAATAAAGAATAGTTTTTAAAAAAATCATTTGGGTACATTGTTAAATAATCTAACCAGTAATAACCAATCGCCTCAGCCAAAATGCCATCAGCATTTTTAGCGATATGAGTTGTAACTCTAAAACAAAATTCTCGGGCTTCTGCTGAATTACTTTCTAAACTGTCAAACATTTTAAAAGAGAATTCATCGCCAGCTACCTTACTTTTTCTTTTTAAAAATTCTTCACCAAGTTCTCTCACACTCAATGCCTTTTGGCTATTTTGTGCAAAAGCAAAACTGGTGCTAAAGCAAATGAGCATTAAAAAGAAAAGTTTACGCATATAATTCCGGCCACATCTCCCGCTCAACACCTTCAATAATAATATGCAGAATCATCATGTGCACCTCCTGAATCCTGTCCGCCGTCTTGCCCGGCACGATGAACTCATAGTCGCACAAGCCCTTCATCTTCCCACCATCCTTGCCCAGCAGCGCAACAGTCTTCAGGCCACGGCTTTTCGCAGCATCTATCGCTTTTAAAACATTCGGCGAATTACCACTTGTGGAAATGCCAAAAAAGAAATCGCCCTTCTGCCCAAATGCTTCCACGCCGCGCGAGAAAATTGCATCAAAGCCGTAATCATTTCCCACGCACGTAATATGCGAGGCGTCCGTCAGCGAAATCACCGGAAGCGCCGGCCTGTCCTTGCGGTAGCGCCCCGTAAACTCCTCGGCGAAGTGCATGGCATCACATGCCGAACCGCCATTCCCGCAAATCAGCGCCTTGTTGCCATTTTTAAAAGCCCCGGCCAACGCTTGTGCAACGTCAGCCGTGAGCCGGATATTCGTCTCGTCCTCGATGAAGCTTTGTAAAAGATTCAGTGAATCAGTGTATGACTGTAATAAATTGTGGTGCATTTTTGACAATTGTTTTAAAATTCAGATTCTTCTAAGACCCCAAGCTTTTCAGGTAGCGCATTATAATACACTTCACGAAGGCCGAGTACCGAGGCACTCACGACATCGTGTATCTCGAACCCACTCTCATGTACCTTTCCAAGTACTACAA
>DASPKH010000086.1:0-16328 GCA_035628175.1 Patescibacteria group bacterium | reverse complement strand
AGCTCAGGTGTGTATTACTACCGCATTATCTCAGGGCCTTTTACTGAAGCCAAAGAGATCGTTGTGGCTAAGTAGATTCTACCATACAGTAATAATAAAGTCAGGCGGAAGAGCTCCATGCTCTCCCGCCTCCTTTGTTTTGGGATAACTTAGACGACCTACTTCTCTCCGTTAATTTTTGTTAAGGTGAACTTAATACCTCTTTAAAACATTCATATCAATATAATACAGAAGCGCCTTTCACGTATTTTCTACAAATGAATAATGTATTTTAAAAAACTATCAGTTTTAAAGATCAGGTATGAGTACAGAAAAATCACGGAAAAGCCCCCTGCTTTTGGCAATTGCACTAATTGGTGTTGGAATTGTTTTTGGCATTATCCTTGTCTCTAGTTTTAGTTCAAATTCGCTGCGTAATGCATTCGCAGGAAGTATTGATGACATAGGAGCGAAGTCAGCTCCAGTCACAGTAGGTAGTGAAGCGCGCATCCTTGATGAAGCGTTTGTATCAGCGAGTAAAGCGGTAACACCAACGGTCGTCAGCATCAGCGTGATAGGTGAGGCTCGTACACAGCCGAATCCTTTTGGAGATATGTTCCCATTCTTTGGCAGTCCGGATGATGAAGAAATGCGTCCGCAACCACGTGGCGGTCAGAAATCACAAGGTAGTGGTTCCGGCGTGATTATTACGCAGGATGGATATATTGTGACCAATAATCACGTGATCGAAGATGCAGAAGAAGGTGGAATTACGGTCACTACAACAGACCGCCGAGAGTATAAGGCTGAACTTGTCGGGCGTGATCCGCTGACAGACCTTGCTGTTATTAAAATTGAAGGCAGTGGTTTCCCAGTAGCACATTTTGAAAATAAGGATAATATCCGTGTTGGCGAATGGGTAATTGCAGTTGGCAATCCGCTTGGCCTTCGTTCGACGGTCACATCAGGTATCGTCAGCGCTATTGGCCGTGGAAACCTGAATATGAGCCGCGACCAGTATGCCGTAGAGAATTTTATCCAGACAGATGCTGCCATTAATCCGGGCAACTCAGGCGGCGGTTTATTTAATCTTCAGGGCAGCCTTGTCGGTATTAATACAGCAATCGCTACACGCACCGGATATTACCAGGGTTATGGGTTTGCTATCCCGATTGATATTGTTCGCGCCGTCGCTCTTGATATTATGGAAGATGGGAAAGTCGACCGCGGGTATATCGGCGTTTCTATCCAGACGATTGATGAAGTAGCAGCAAAATCTGTAAATCTTGACCGTATAGCAGGTGTGCTTGTCGGTGGCGTTATCGAAGGAAGTCCGGCCGACAAAGCAGGTGTAGAAATAGGTGATGTTATTCTTGAATTGAATGGAACACCTGTCAATACATCAAATGAACTACAAGGTTATATTGCACTGCGCAAAGCTGGTGATAATGTAAAGCTAAAGATCTGGCGTAATGGTAAAATGATTGAGAAAAATGTGAGGCTCGAGGCACGTGCTGTTGATACCCAGACAACTGCTTCAATTCGCGGTCGAAATAACAAAGACCAGAATAATACTGGTAATGCGCCTGTGAGCTTTGAAAAACTCGGCTTCACAGTAGGCACAGTCACAGAAAACGTCCGTCGCGACTATAGTATTTCGGGTGGTGCGCTCGTCACAAAGCGTGACCCGTATGGCGAAGCAGCCAAGCGTGGCCTTGCTCCAATGGACGTTATTGTCAAAGCCGGTGACCGTGATATTAATTCGCCGGAAGATTTAAAAAATTACCTTTCAGGATTATCAGCTGGTGATGCTGTACTCCTGCAGGTACGGACGAAAGAAGGCCGCCGTCTGGTTTCCATTCAGATCCCGAAAGGCGGGTTGTAAAAAGTTTTAAAAATTTTTTAAAGCTCCACGTCCTGGCCGTGGAGCTTTTTTTTTAAGATATTCCTTTTAAAAACGCTTTTTAAAAGAATTTAAGCAAAAGTGGTGAAACATTTGATTAAGTGCACGTGCGTGCGTAACTTTGGGATTAGGTTCAAAAGGATTTTAAAAAGAAATCTCCTATATATTTTAAAAACCGGATAGCACAATGAGCATTTTGCTTCAGGTAGAAGGCCTCATCACTGAATTCAAGTCGGAAAATTACACAACCCGCGCAGTCAATAATGTGAGCTTTAGCGTTGGCCGGGGGAAAACCCTTGGTATTGTAGGCGAGAGCGGTTCTGGCAAGTCTGTTACATCGCTGTCGGTGATGCGGCTTATCCCGACTCCACCCGGCAGAATTGCCGGAGGTCGCGCGCTCTTTTTCGAAGAGGATGGCAGAACGGTTGACCTGCTGGCGCTTAGCGAAGAGGAAATGCGGCATTATCGTGGCAATCGCATTGCGATGATCTTTCAGGAGCCGATGACGTCGCTTAATCCTGTATTTACCTGCGGTGACCAGATCATTGAGGCGATTATGCTTCATATGAAGATCGGTCGTCGTGATGCTGAAGCGAGAACGCTCGAGCTTTTAAAAGAAGTACAGCTGCCACGTCCAGAAACAATGATGAAAAGCTACCCTCATCAGCTCTCCGGGGGACAGAAGCAGCGTGTGATGATCGCAATGGCAATGAGCTGCAATCCTGCACTGCTTATTGCCGACGAACCGACGACGGCGCTTGACGTAACTGTGCAGGCCACGATCCTCGACCTCATGCGCAATCTGCAGAAACAGCATAATATGGGTATGATGTTTATCTCGCATGATCTTGGCGTGATTGCCGAGATATGCGACGAGGTCGCCGTAATGTACAAGGGAAATCTTGTTGAGTACGGTTCGGTTGAGAATATTTTTGCAAATCCGCAGCATCCATACACAAAAGGGTTACTTGCATGCCGCCCGCGGCTTGACAAAAAGCTGCGTGTGTTGCCAACAGTACGTGATTTTATGGATGAGATGCCTGATGGAAAAATCGTCGAAAAAATACATGCCAATGTATCCGATGTTGTTCGTGATGTAGAAGTAACGCGTGAAGAAATGACGCAGCGCGGTGATGATCTTTTAAAACGTGAGCCCCTTTTAACAGTGGAAAATTTGGAGGTGTATTTTCCTATTAAAAAGGGAATTCTCGGGCGAACAGTAGGACATGTAAAAGCTGTGGACGGCATCAGCTTTGAGGTGAAACCAGGCGAGACACTTGGCCTTGTGGGTGAATCCGGTTGCGGTAAAACTACAACTGGACGTGCCATTTTACGGCTGGTGGAGCCAACGGACGGCAAAGTGACATTTGACGGGCGCGATGTCCGCAATCTTCCGAACGATGAATTAAAAGCTCTGCGGCGTGATTTTCAGATCATTTTCCAGGATCCATACAGCTCCCTCAATCCGCGTTTGTCGGTCGGTAGTGCGATCATGGAGGTTTTAAAAGTCCATAATATCAAAAGTAATGACAAGGAACGCCGTGAGTTTGTACAATATCTTTTAAATAAAGTAAATCTGCTGCCACATCATTTTAACAATTACCCTCACGAATTTTCTGGTGGGCAGCGTCAGCGTATCGTAATTGCACGTGCACTTGCACTTCAGCCGAAATTCCTAATTTGCGATGAATCCGTTTCTGCGCTGGATGTTTCCGTGCAGGCACAGGTTTTAAATCTTCTTGTGAAATTGCGCGAGGAATTCAACCTTACGTATATTTTTATTTCGCACGACCTGAGTGTTGTAAAATTTATCAGCGACAGAATTGCCGTGATGAACGCTGGGAAAATCGTAGAAATTGACCGCGCGATGGATATCTACGAGCACCCGAAAGAGGAATACACAAAGCGCCTTATTAACGCAATTCCTATCGGTTCGCTGGACGTTATCCGGCAGCGCCAGGCCGAGAAGCGGGCAGCTGTGTAGCTCTTAAAAGAGTGTTATAAAAACTTTTTAAAAGAAATTTTGGATATGAAAAAAGTGTTTTTAAAACTTTGGAAACGCTTTTAAAAATTCTCAATGATCGAAATAAGAAATCTCCATAAATCCTTTGGCGAAAAGCAGGTACTGCGCGGAATAGACATTACTGTTCCCTCAGGCAGCACAGTGTGCATTATCGGCAAGTCCGGTTGCGGGAAGAGCGTACTTTTAAAACATATTGTTGGGCTTCTGGAGCCGGACAAGGGCGAAGTATTTGTTGATGGTGAAGATATCGCACATTTAAAAGGTGATGCGCTTTTTCAGCTTCGGCGGCGGATTGGTTTTGTGTTTCAGGGAGCGGCTCTTTTTGATTCGCTGAACGTGTATGAGAATGTGGTAATCGGGCTTTACGAGCACGAGATGCGCGATGAAGTGGTGCTAGATGCCGAGGCCAGGCGTGTACTGTCAGCGGTTGGATTATTACCAGATATTTCCAATTCAGGATCAGAGCATTTTGAGCGTGAGTACAAGATTTTAAAAAATAAGAAACCTAGTGATCTTTCTGGCGGTATGCGCAAGCGTGTTGGCGTAGCGCGGGCGCTGGTGGGTAATCCGGCGTATATTTTTTACGATGAGCCTACCACAGGCCTTGACCCCATTACGAGTGAGCAGATAGACGACATGATCGCTGAGCTTGATGAGAAGTTGAATGTTACATCACTTGTCATTACACATGATATGTTCTCCGTTTTTAAAATTGCTGAATATGTTGTGATGCTTGAGGCCGGAAAGGTCCGTTTTGCAGGCAGCCCAAAGGAACTTCAGGAAAGCACTGATCCCATTGTACAGGAATTCCTCGACCGTTATGATCCGGAGCGATATAAATAACCGGTGTTTCAAAAAATCTACTTTTAAGAATCCGCTTTTAAAAATCTGCTTAAAACAATTTCCTTCGTAATTTTTTAAAGAATTGTAACTTTTTATAGCAATCGTGTGTCCTTAGCTGTATGAAAATTTACGGCTGATCGTCAAGGTTACTCTTGTTTCAAAATTCTCTTCACGAAAGTTTTTAAGGCTTTTACACTCATATACTTATGGAAATTTTTCCTCTTCGCTTTTTAAAAATTTTGTTCGTGGTAGCTGTACTTGCCGGAGCGGTATTCATTCCGGAAGCTGCTTTAGGACAACTACGCTTCCGCGATGTGACAATGGATCAGACCACGCTTCCGCGTGCTGCTGCAGTGGTACGAGCTGTAAAAGGTGCCCAGCCGGTTGTTCTCACGGATAAAAACTTTTTTATCATAGATGACAACCGGTACTCCCAGGCAGTTTCAATTTCGGCACCGGATGCAAATGGTTTTCAAAGAGTGGAATGGTTTTCCCAGCTTCGCAGCTCCGATTATGTTAAATTTCTCCTTTCCGAAAGCAATGAAACAGTAGATACCATTATGCTCATGGGGTCGCTGCCATTCATTGCTTTTTTCCGTTTTCAGGGGCAGGAAACGAGGATAAATGAAGTGAAATTCGGTAATGTGGCCGCAGGAGTGACCGCATCGCAAAATCTCCGCATAAAAGTTCGCGGTGGACAGGAAGCATTAGTAATAGAGAGAGTGGAGACCGGTACGCAGTTTTTTAAGGCTGAGTGGAAAGGGGGGTGGGGCGTTCCCTCACAGCTTCCCGGTGAGCTAGCCTCAGGGCTACCGGCAAATGTAGAAGTGAGTTTTACTCCTTCAGAAGATAAATATTATAGCGATATTCTTACTATTTATTATTCGGGTGGAGCTAAAGACCAGATACCATTATATGGAAATAAACTAGAACTTGAAGAGAAAACTGTACTCCGTTTACTTTCGCCAAATGGCGGGGAAATCCTTGCGCCATGTTCGGAATTTGTTATTCGCTGGTCAGGACATGTCCAGCAGTTTCCGACTATAGTAGAATATAGCAATAATAATGGAACATCCTGGGTGGAGATCAAGCGCGTATCTGACAGTTCGTATGTGTGGAGAGTGCCTGATGATATTTCAGATTCTGTTCGCGTTCGCGTACGCCAAGAATTCCAGCGTTCGGCTGAAGGTGTTTTAAACGCCGAGCAATCTGAAGCACACGCGCTTGGCTTTAGCGCTGATGGTACCGCATTTCTCACAGCTCATGCTAACGGGAAAATTACTGAGTGGAATGCAGAAGGCTTTCAAAAAATACGCACGCTGGATGTCAGCCCTGTAGGCAGCGTAGAAATGGCCGGTACAGGATATGGACGCGAGAAAACAACAGTAGTAGCCGCATACACTCTCAAAGGAACGGGTCAAAATACATCAACCCTTGTTCTTTTTAAAAACGGAAGCAATTCGCCAACATCGGAAATCCAGCTGCCGCAATCCTTCCGTTTAAAAAAGATGCTGTCTGATCCGCTGGGACGTTTTTTCGCAATGATACCTCAGCTGGGCAGGGAAGCTCTGCTGTATGATGACGAAGGAAACCTTTTAAAAACAATTCAGTTTGATGCGCCGGTGACGTCTGCAAATATCAATGCATCCGGTGTAATTATCACGCTTTTAAACGGAATTGTAGCACATTATAATCTTCCTGATTTTTCTTTAAAAACTTCTCTTAACTTTCCTTTTTTGCCTATCATCCTGCAGGCTGCAATTTCGCCGGACGGAGCTTTTGCAGCAGTGGCTACGCAAGCACCAACAGGTATTGATGTGGCCCGCGAGTCAGAAGTATTTATCATTGACATTGCATCCAACTCCGTAATACGCCATTTATCTGCACCGAAATCGCTTCTGGCGAGTGAACCGAGAGCGTTGTCGTTTAATGCTACAGGACGTTCGCTGGTGCTAGGCTATGCGGCCAATCCGCGAGTTTCCCTCTGGAATTTTTCAAAAGAAGATGACACGCCGCCCTACAGTGATTATTCTGACCTGAGCTTAAACCTCTCTGGCGATCTCACTGATGTGAGTTTCGGGCCTGATGGTAGATTCGCCATTGCCAGTGCTCGATCAGCTTTAAGCGGAAACCTTATCTACAGGCGATTTACCTATCCTGAAGCAGATATGAGCGATGCTATGTTCCGCATTGTACCACCTGTGGCACAGCTAAATGTACCTTCATTTCCTGATACATATCTTGGTGCAAGAAATCCTTCGCCAACAACAGCAATTTTCTGCAATACAAGTGAAGCATCAATCATTCTTGAGTCTGCCAATCTTAAATTTGGCTATCATTTTTCACAGGTAACGCCGTTTTTAAAAGACACCCTTCAGCCAGGTGAGTGCCTGAACTTGGAGTTTGCATTTGTGCCGCGTGATACAGGGATTATCCGCGATACACTCACGATCACTACCTGTTCGCGCACGTTTGTCATAGCGCTGGAGGCCCGCTCACTTGCGCGTAATATCCTTCTTGTGGCAAATAATACGGATTTTGGCGAACTTTGTGTTGGTGCTTCGACGGAACGTGATCTTGCGTTTATAAAGAACAATGATCCCGTGCCTCTGACCATCAATTCACTCAATGTTTTTGATATTTTTACATCCGGTTTCTCGATTCTTACGCCAATTGTAGATACAATATTGCAGCCAGGTGAAATGCTTGCTGTACGCGTAAAATTCCAGCCTAAAAAGCTTGGAGAGGACAGGCGTGATGTTATTATCCGTCATTCCAACCAGGAAGCGATCACAAGCCGCCTTACTCTGGTGGGGACCGGAATTGGTACCGACATTCAAGCAGTAGGCGCTTTCCCGTTCATACCGGAAATATTAAATCGTAAGCTCACTTTAAAAAATAATTCTCCGAATACAATTACGATCACAAAAGCTGATTTGGAGCCGAATGGCGCATTTACGGTCGTTACACCGCTTCCTATGGATATTCCCGCAAATTCAGAAGGAGAGGTTGAAATTACGTGGAATGGGCAGCCAACGGGTGATGTGCTTTTAAAAATCCAAAGCGCACCATGTGGTTCGGAAAAGACGGTAATCCTCCGGGAGTTTAAAGGCACGAGTACTGTCTCCGTACCCACAGTCGAGGCCGATGCGTATGCAAAAAATGTACAGATCCCGGTTCGTTTTAAAAACAACGATAATACAACCTATGCTGGCCAGCGTTTCTTTGAAGCGGAAGTGCTCGTCAATCCGCGTCTTTTCCTCGCGGAATCCGTTACAAGTGAATTCGGTGAGGCAACATTTACGCAAAATGTCGTGAATGGTAAACGCGTAATACACGTTCGCGTGGAAGGTGATTTTAAAGGCGAAGGCGTTGCGGCGGTCATCCATGGGATAGCAGGGCTAGCAGAAACGCTTGAGTCGCCGATCGAATTCAATTCCACATCGGTATTCTGGGGAAGCGCAGTTTCGGTCAGCACGCAGCCGGGACTTTTAAAAATTACCGGGGCGGGTTCACGCCGTGTTATTCAGCCGAATATCACAGCGCAGATCATGGCAATTTTCCCAAATCCGGCACGTGAAAATATTACCCTGGAAATTGAGGCAGAAACTGCCTCTGCTGCAATACTTGAGGTCTATAATGCGCTCGGCGAAAAGCTTGCAGAAGCTCCGGCGGATCTTTTAAAAGGCCGTTCACGCGCTGATATGAATGTGTCACAGCTGCCTGCTGGCACATATCGCGTTGTTTTAAAAACAGCCGATGGAATTGTTTCCTCAACGCTCTTAAATGTTGCACGCTAATTATAGCTGAATAAAAGAGATAGTTTTAAAAAGAATATTCTTTAAAAGAAATTGAAAAGTTTTAAAAAGCACATATCCATTCTAGCCGGTCTTGCGCTTGCAGGATTTTTACAGGCAGAAGCGCAGGAAAGCGTTCAAACGCCGTGGGTAATCACAGGTGGCGCATTCGCTAACGGCAATATACATTCGGCGTCGTTCGAACACGTAGTACCGAGTGCAGAACGTGGCGGTACGTTTACCAACGGCTTTGGCATTGGGGCAAGCATGTATGCCGGTGTGGAATACATACCTTTAAAAAATACGCTTTTTGGCATTCCATACCGCATAACAGGACGGCTGTCACTCAGCCTGCTCTCAGCGCCGTTAACAACGGATTACTATTTCGGGAATGTGATCAGCGGCAGCTCTTCAATTGAGGGAAATACACGGCAAACGGTGGATGCCACTATTGGGCTTTTGGCGTTAGAACCTGGAATTCTATTTGCGCCTTTTGAAAATACGCCGCTTAGTTTTTTGCTTGGTGCGCAACTTGGAATGCCGCTGATGGCCTCATACACGCAAAAAGAAGAGTGGACAAATGTTGCGCCTGCGGGTTCAGAATTACAAACAAATTACGGCTCAAGCGGCGACCTACCGGACAAATCCCCACTTTATGCAGCGTTTTCATTTGGTGCGCAGTATGAAGCGGTGAAGTTCGGCAATTTTGTGATTCTGCCGGAAGTGCAATTCAATTATGCGCTAACGAACTTTACGTCTTCGCTCGAGTGGAAGGCAAATTCCGTTCGCGGCGGTATTGCTGTTCGCTATAATCTTGTAAAAACAATTCCGCCACCGTTTGTGGAGCCGCCACCGGCCGAGCCGAAAACCCTTAAGCTTTCGGCTGAAGTCTTTAAAGAAGGTACACCTGTTGCGCCTGGGAGCGTTATCACAGTGACGGTGCCGGTGAATGCATATGTCACACAGTATGCGCTTGCACCAATCGCTTTTTTTGAAAAGAATTCCAGCAGGATCGCGCTTCCGCGTAATGAGCAGGGTTTTAAAACAGCAACGCAGGAAGAGGCGCAGGCAGCGATCGCCAATTCTTTAAAAAATTACCTTCGTCTGAATCCACAGGCAAATGTAACAATCGTCGGTTCAGCAAGCGCTGATGAGGAACATACGATTGCACGGCAGCGTGCGGAAGGCGTCGCGCAGTTTTTAAAAGCTCAGGGAATTGCTGGAGAACGAATTTCCACAAACCAGGAGATTTCAAAAGATAATCTTCGCTATGAGGAATTGCGTGAGGAGCAGCGCTATGTGCGCTTTGCTTTTTCGAATAATCAGACTGTGGTTCTTGATACAGTGATGGTACTGGGCAACCGCCCCTTTGAAGCATCGAGCGCACCAAAACCGCTGATGGTAGAATTCACCGCGCGGCCAAACTTCATAGCAGAGGCGGCTCCTTACCAGTTGCGCGGAATAGTAACAGGTGACGGCGTAATAAAGAATCTTGCCGAAATGCCTGAGACGTTTAGCATTCCCGTGGCCTACACTGATGCCGCTTTAAAACCTGTTTCGGTGAATTATACGATCACAGATGCAGAAGGTAAGACAATATCTTCAGCGCTCAGCTTCTCTGTGAAACCTATTCAGGAAATCAGGAAAGTAGAGAATGAGGTTTTACGAACAGGCGACACCTTCCAGGAGTACGTGCTCGGCTACTTCAGGTTTGACGAGTCACGCCTCTACGCCACAAATTCTGATGCCATTGCAAAAGCGCAAGCCGCTTTTAAAAATGGAAAGAAAATACAGATTATTGCTATGACAGATAATCTCGGAACGCCGGAATACAACGCGCAGCTCGCCCGCCAGCGCGCCCAGGCTGCCCGTGAACTCTTCGGCAAGAATGCTGAAGTGGAAGTTGTATATCCTGCTGATCCCGTTTTTTCTAACGCTACACCGCAGGGGCGCGTACTGAACCGTTCGGTGATGCTGCGGATTATGGAGTAGAATATCTAAGGATTTTTAAAAAATGAAACCCGGATGCCTTTAAAGCGTCCGGGTTTTGTACTTTTAAAATCTCAGCTTCCTGAGAATAAAATATATGCATGACGAGGGGTAATTCTCAGATATATTCATTTTTAAAAGGAAAATGCGGAACAGAACTTGAGAAATTTACAACGAAATTTTTAAAAGGGAAAATCACGTATGTGCTGCACATACGCGCTGAAATCAACTGTTTTAAAAACCAGGTTTGTTTTTTAGAAACTATCTGTTCACAATAAGCTCGTATCCATTAGGACTGGAGCCGGTGACAACCACCGTATACACCTTATTGGCTATAAGCGTAGGTTTGAAATCAAAGAGTTTTGCCGGTGAGCCTACAGGTGTAATCTGAAAATTCAGCGTTGCCGGATTCAGATCAATGAATGATGTTGCACGCTTAAAACCAATATTGCCCATACGAGTCACCACAATGCCATTTGGGTCTGTAATATCGATAGCATTTTGCGTATGCGCAAGATTTACAATACGAAGGAATGCCTTGCCGGCTGATGCTGTCGGGATACTATCCTGCAAAATTAGCGGCGAAACACGGATGGCAGTATCAGCCAGAAAGAACGAATAGCTCCTGTCATTTGAGAAATTTGCTGTAGTGTCTATCGCGTTAAAGGGTTTCCCGGCAAGGTTTACCTTTATCTGGCGGTTGCCTGAATTTAATGAAAGATACCCGGTATTTTGAGAATACGCCAGCCCTGGAACAGAGAGTGTATTGTCTACGAGAATGTCCACATTATCCAAACCGGGTGATGCATGGAAAAAAAGCACACGCGGCTTGACGGGAATGGGGGCCGCAGGTTCATCATCGCCGCATGATATAATAATGGGGACTATTACAAAGAGTGTAAATGCTTTTAAAAATCTCATAGAAGTAAACGTTAAAATTGGAAAAATTTTGTACTGCTATTAGAAACAAACTACGCAAAATAACAGTTCTTTTTAAAACAGTGCAACCCAATTGAAAAAAATTCGTTGTAATGAAAAGATCGTATATTCGTTTAAAAACCCAAAGTAATTCCGCCAGGCACCTTATATACTTGATATGAAACGTTTTAAAAATATTGACGAATTCGACGCTGCCGGAGCTGGCGCGATGGTTGGCAAGGTTGTTGCCAAGACGGTTGTAGGCGTGATGGAAGGCGTAAATGCTGCCCTTGAAGAGAAAAAAAAAATACAGCAGCAAGCCGCAGAAAGAGCGTTTTAAAAGGCATGAGATCGAGCGACGTGATACACTCCATCGTCTGGAGAAAATAGAGCGAAAGATCCACAAGCAGGAAAAAACTTCTGTTGTTTTTGGCGTTATAGCGTTTGTATGCCTTGTGACAATGGGTATGGAATGGGTGACGTTTGGCTTTGCAATTGCATCATTTTCTATGTTCTATGGCCTCAAAGACCTGAAGCGCAAACGCGATTTCCTTCTGGCCGAGTATAGCACAGGCGCGATGGAAACCGTAGTGCATGATGGATTTGACACTACAACAGCCGAAAAAATAATTTTAAAACATGCGCATGGAAAAAAAGGCAAAGTATACCCGGAAATCCTTGCCGTGGAGAGCGATCTCTCGCTGAATGAAATTGAAAGAATGCTTGCTACCTGCGTGGATAAACATCTTGCATCAATTGAGATTGATAAAAATGGCCGCACATTTTATTATTTTTCAAGCTTTGATGATCCGTACGATCCGTTTGCTGATCTTGATAAAAAGTAGTTTAAAAAGTTTTTAAAAGCGCTGGATCTTCTTCAAGGTTCAGCGCTTTCGTTTTTAAACCTAATCTTTTGTACTCACTTCGCGCAATTGTTCACCGAAATATTCGCCTGCATTGTATGCTGCTCCATACATTAGTTTTGCCAACTCCTCATCCGGCATTTCAAAGATTTCCTTCAGGTTTAAAAAGGTATTGACCGTACCTTCCACATTTGTGAGATTCCACCCTGACTCACGGAAAGGCACAAAACGGATCTCCTCGCTGTCCCAGATTTCTTTCGATGTAGCGCGCTCGAGAAGTCGTGTACGCGCACGAACATGCAGCCCCGCACCCGCTTCGTTTGAAATAATCGCGTATTCCAGCACTTCTGTTTCAAAAATGAGGTCGGGATTATTCTCGAGCGATGGCACGAATTTTACACCACAATACATTTGCGATGTGGCTTCGAGCCCTTCTGAAACAATCGAAGCGAGGGAATCTTCGCTGATAGCGCGATCAAGCTTTTCAGCAATCTTGTAACCGGCAATACCTGAACCTACAACATCAGCTACAATAACAAGGGGATTAAATGTGCCGCGTGGTGTTACCTCAATATCCGTATTTTGTGCACCTCCTGCTGTGCGATAGCGATACAAGGCAGTTTTGCCATGTATTGGAATCGGAAGTTTCGTAGCGCATGAGTCGAGAAGAAATACGCTTAGGAGTGCAAGGCATACAAGCTGGGGCTTTTTCATATGGTGAATATTTTTAGAAAAAGTGTTTTAAAAGTATTTAGTTATGATGTAGTAAACCGAAAAGGATGATTTGGTTTCAGGTGATTTTAAAACTTCTACGTTTATTCTAATTCAATCTTTTAAACTGGTGCAACTTTTTTAAAGGGAGATACACCCACCTTTTATTCATTTTCCTTTAAAAGTTTCAAAAGATGAAAAAAACACGGCTTTTTTTAACAGTGTATTTCCTGATGTGTACAGTTTTTACACATGCCTCAGCGCAGCATGAATTGAATTTCTGTTGGAAAAAACAGGTCAGGCCATTAGGTGAAAACTACCTTGAGTTTTCTTTTAAAAGTTCAAATAGCTTCTTGTACCATAGCTTCGAACCGTGGCAGAAAGTTACGTCTCGTGCCGCTGGAATTGTGGCTATTCATGCCCAAAACTTTGTAAAAAGTGATTCGACGATTTCCGGCAAAAAGGTATACTTTTCAAAAGTTCATTATGATTCGGCACAATTACTCCAGCAGAATTATGGGCAAACAGCTCTTGCCAATGTTACGAAAAGTGACCACCAGGATTATCTGTTGGAAACGGCACGGTATTCACCGATTGCATTAATTCATCATTTTAAAAAGAATGGCGCTCACGCTACATTGAGCAAACGCGGCGATACTGCAATGTATTCGCTTAATATTAATACAACCTTTGTTACACTGTTTATTCGCATTCAGGATAATCTTCTTGAAAAGATCACGCTTCTAAACAACAAGGATTTTTACGGTTTCTACGGCGATGTCCTGACAACGATTACATATCATGATTACTATAGTGCTGAAGGGCTTTCCTTCCCGAAAACTGTTGCTATCAATAAAATGGATGGGCGTTTACTCGATACTATCCTGATTTCTGACACGCGGTTTGTAAAAAGTATTGAGCCGGTTTTAAAGAAGCCCGAGACATTTACGTGGAAAGCTGAAACACCCGACTCGCCCTCGAAAGTAAGCACACAAACATTTACAAAAAATATTCATTTTGTCAATCTCGATCACAGTGGCGCACGCTCCATGATCGTTGAATTTAAGGACTTTTTACTTATAGCAAATGCTGCTCTGACAAGTGAAAATGGTGAGCTGGTTTTAAAAGAAGCGAAGAAAATCGCACCGCAAAAACCTGTCAAATATTTTGCCTTCGGGCATTTTCATAACTGGTACACAGGCGGCGTTCGCGCATTTGTGCATAAGGGTACAACGATTTTGTGCCAGCCGCACAATAAAGATTACATCCAGTATATCGCCGAAGCGCCTCATACGATTCAGCCGGATAGCCAGCAGCTTCAGCCGAAAGAGATAGTAATACAGGTTTTTAAAGACAGCCTAACGATTTCCGACAACGAATTTGAAATGAAAATATACATGATCGGCAGCAAATCTGAGCACACAAACGACTTCTCAATTTTTTATTTTCCGTCTGAGCAATTGCTGTTTGAAGATGAGCTGATGTGGATCGATAGGGAAGGTGCAATTACAAAGGCAAACCCACGGCAAAAAGGGCTGTATAATGCTATAAAAGATTTGGGATTAAATGTGAAAACAATCGTGAAATCCTGGCCGATAAACAATCCAAAAGTAAAGGATATAATCCCTTTTAGTGATTTGGAGGTATCGGTAAAAATTGAATGATATAATTTTTAAAAACTTTTAAAGATTGTTATTCCCGCAGATGAGAGGAGCCATATGTCAGAGGAGTTTACAGTGATTTTTAAAAGTCTTTCTAACCCAAAATCCAAATTGTTGATTTCTGGCTGTTTGGGAATGACAATACTTAAAGTTATTTTTAAAAACCGTCATTGCGAGAAGGTCGTCCGACGTGGCAATTGCTAAGGCAGGTTGATGTGTCCAAAGTATTCGCAATTACCACATCACAGAAGACTGTTCCTCGCAATGACGACTCAAGGAATCGCTCTTTATAAACCGACACACAAATTTTTCCCCGCAAATTTCGTAATTTTGCCTTTCTCCTTTTAAAAATCCTCCCGGAAATCACGAATTATCATATACAAAAGCGTTTTAAAAATGACACACTCCGAACGTATCGTTATCCTCGATTTTGGTTCGCAATATACGCAACTTATCGCGCGCAAGGTCCGCGAGCTGGGCGTGTATGCCGAGATTTTTCCGTATACTATCACCGGCGAAAAACTTCGCGAGCTTTCACCCAAAGGCATTATCCTTTCCGGAGGCCCCGCGAGCGTGTATGCTGAAGGCGCGCCGCAACCCGCGGCTGATGTTTTCGCACAGGATGTGCCGCTCTTGGGCATCTGCTACGGGCTGCAGCTCATCGCGCATCATCACGGCGGCGAAGTGAGCAAATCCGCTAAACGTGAGTTTGGGCGGGCGCACCTGAAAGTAACGACCGAACACGACCTTTTTAAAAACATTTCGGAAGAATCGCAGGTGTGGATGAGCCACGGCGACTCGCTGACGAAGTTGCCCGAGGGCTTTGAAGTCATCGCCTACACGGACAACGCGCCTATCTGCGCCATCGGCAATAAAGCGAAAAATATGTACGGCGTGCAGTTTCACCCGGAAGTGCATCATTCGTCCGAGGGCAAGGAGATTTTAAAGAATTTCCTTTTTGAAATCTGCGGTTGCAAAGGCGACTGGACGACAGAATCCTTCATCGAAACGGCAATCCGCGACATCCGCGAGAAAGTCGGCGACGACGGCGTGATTTGTGCGCTCTCGGGCGGCGTGGATTCGACTGTTGCGGCGATTTTATTACACAAGGCGATTGGCTCGCAGCTTCACTGCATTCACATTGATTCCGGCCTCATGCGCACCGGCGAAAGCGCGCAAATCGAAAAGCTTTTTAAAGAAGCCTACGATATTCCGGTGGACGTGGTGGACGGTTCGGAGATGTTTTTAAGCCGCCTGGCGGGCGTGACCGACCCGGAAAAAAAGCGCAAAATCATCGGCAACGCCTTCATTGATTTATTCGACATCGAGGCCAAAAAATTCAACGATGCAAAATTCCTCGCGCAGGGCACGCTCTATCCCGACGTCATCGAGTCCGTTTCCATCAAGGGGCCCTCGGCTACCATCAAAACGCACCACAACGTCGGTGGGCTGCCGGAGAAAATGAACCTGAAGCTCGTGGAGCCATTCCGCGAACTTTTTAAAGACGAAGTTCGCGCGGTCGGGCGTGCGCTTGGCGTGCCGGACTGGTTTGTGGAGCGCCATCCGTTTCCGGGGCCGGGGCTGGCGATACGCGTGCTGGGCGAAATCACGCCGGAGCGCCTCGACATCCTGCGCCGCGCC
>DASPKH010000085.1:0-6181 GCA_035628175.1 Patescibacteria group bacterium | reverse complement strand
AGAAGCAGGGAAACTGCCTCAAATGGGAAAATGTAGTCAGAATAAAGCACGGTACCGATCGACTCAACTGTGCCAATTTTCGCAGCTGTTTCATGAAGGCCTGTATACGGTGTTTTCTGTGCAAGGAAGTTAGAGAAGAGAAGTATCGCGAAGGCAAAAGCAACGATGCCGCCAAGCACCTTCTTTGGATCGAATTCAGCCTTGGTTTCGGTATCCTTGCCAAGATTTAAAAGCATTATCACAAATACGACCAATACCATAATTGCGCCGGCATATACGAGGATCTGAATGACCGCTACAAATTGCGCCTGGAGCGTAAGATAGAGACCGCTCAGCGTGAAGAAATGTGTCACAAGCCACATGGCCGATGATACCGGATTTTTACGGGTGATAGTGAGAATCCCGGTTATAATAGCGCCAAGAGCCAGAATTATAAAGAAAATCGTATTAATGTTCACAGTTAGAATGGCGTAGTGCTTTAAAAACATGAGCTAAGTGAAGTGCAAATTTAGTGAATTTTTAAAAGAACCGACAGAGTTTTTAAAAAAACTTTAAAATTCTTTTTATAGTTGTTACAAAAAAGAAAAAGCTGCAGTACCAAATGTTCTGCAGCTTCTCTTTAAAAACAATGTTTTTGAAGTTACCCTTCAAATCTTTCTACACTTTTTACGCCTTTAATTTTGCGCAGCCTGTCGAATACAACGCCCAAGTGATCTACATTGCGCACATATACCATTACAACGCCTTCAAAAACGGACTCAAAAGCATCAATATTAACACTTCTGATATTCGTATTGTTAATGGAGACGATCGCCGATGTAATATCGCTCAGCATACCAGCGCGGTCTTCGCCTGTAATACGCACAGCTGCAATAAAGTCACCCTGCTCCTGTTGCGACCATTGCAAATCCACAACGCGCGCTCGGATTTTGTCCATCATTTCGATAGCATTTTTACAGACCCGGCGGTGCACCTTGATGCCGGTGCCAATCGTTACAACGCCCACGATGTCGTCGCCGGGTACGGGATTACAGCATTTTGCATATGAATAGAGTACGCCCGAAGATGATTTGCCATCGGATGTAATGTAAATACCATTTGCCGAATCCCGCGCCACTTTTTTAAAAGTGTCGAATTTCTTTTCCGTCGGCGTGGATTCAAATTGAGGCATGGCTGGCGCGCCAGGAGCTATTTTTTCGCGGATCATTTCAGCGGCAATATCCACATTGAGCGTACCCGAGCCAATGGCAAAATAAAATTCTGCCGGACTTTCAAATTTTAAAGAAACAAGCGTTTTTTCAAGGTCATCATCATTGATATGCAGATTGATCTTTTTTGCACGGCGCATCCAGATCTCGCGGCCTTCCACCTGTTTTATGCGCTTTTCCTCATTTAAAAACTTCCTGATCTGAGATTTGGCTTTGTGCGTTATTACGAAGCGCTCCCAGTCGCGATTTGGGGTCTGGTTTTTGGAGGTGAGAATCTCCACCTGGTCGCCGGTGTGTAGCTTATAGTCAAGCGGAACGATCTTGCCATTTACCTTCGCGCCAATACAACGGTAGCCGACCTGCGTGTGAATTTCAAAAGCAAAATCAACCGGGGTGGAGCCTTTCGGGATAATACGTAGTTCGCCTTTTGGCGTAAAGATATAAATTTCGTCCTGGTAGAGGTTAAGTTTAAAACTTTCAAGAACCTCTTGGTGGGCGCCATCGCCTGCATTTTCAAAAACGTCGCGAACCCAGTTTGCCCATTCCTCCAGGTCTTTGTCTTCCACCCACGAGACATGTTTGACCGTTTCTGCTTTATATTTAAAATGCGCGGCAACACCCTGTTCGGCGATCTCATGCATTTCACGGGTGCGAATCTGAACTTCTACGCGCTTGCCATCATTGCCGATTACGGTGGTGTGCAGCGACTGATAACCGTTCTTTTTTGGAACAGAAATATAGTTTTTAAAACGCTCCGGCACTGGCGTGTAAATTTCTGAGATAATCCCATAGGCAAGGAAACAGTCATTATTATCGTCGGTATCAAGTATCACGCGAACGGCAAAGAGATCGTACAACTCGTCAAACCCTTTGTCACGCGCAATCATTTTATTGTAGATCGAATAAATATGCTTTGGCCGGCCATTAATCTCGAATTTAATATTATGTTCTTTTAAACGCTCCTCGATCGGCGCCGCAAAATTTTTGATATAATCCTGCCTGTCCCTACGTGTCCCACTGAGTTGCTTTTTAATATCATCATATGCAGCGCGGTTCAGGTATTTAAAAGCCAGATCTTCCAGCTCCCATTTAATTCTTCCTAAACCGAACCTGTGGGCAAATGGCGCGTAAATATCAAGGGTCTCGCGAGCAATGCGCTGTTGCTTTTCAGGTTTTACATATTCAAGTGTCCGCATATTGTGCAGCCTGTCGGCGAATTTTACAAGGATTACGCGAACGTCATTGACCATGGAAAGCAGAAGCTTCCTGTAATTTTCCGCCTGTTTGATCTCGTGGCTTTTAAAAATATCGTTGATCTTCGTCGCTCCATCCACAATCTCAGCTACAGAGGCACCAAATTCAGCACGAATGTCTTTTAAAGTATATTCTGTATCTTCCACCACATCATGTAGAAGCGCGGCAATAACCGAATCATCATCAAGGGGAATTTCATCAATTACAATAAGAGCCACTTCCAGAGGATGTGTGTAATATGGCTCTCCGGAAGCACGAACGTCTTTTTTATGCGCGTCTACGCAAAAGTAAAAAGCTTTGCGGATACGGTTTTCATCTACACGGGGAAGGTGCGTGCGGCATTCACGCAAGAGCAGATTGAGGTCACGCTCCACGTCTTTGCCTATTATATACTCGTCAGTTACAGTTTTCATAATGTTGGTGCGCTTTAAAAATTTTTCTTTTAAAAAACGCGGTTGAGAAATTACTTTTTAAAAACAGAAAGTACGGGAAAAATTCCTTTGAAACAAATTATATTTTGCTTTTCCAAGAAAAAATACAAGAATTATTACTTCTTACATTTTATACTCACCATCCCGACACTAAGTGTCAAGTTTTAAAAAGTATTACCGATACACTTTTAAAATAATCAGTTTCGCAAAAGATGTATGGAAATTACTTCGGAAAATTTAATCCACTATAACCAGCGCCTCACTCATAGCGATGTAGCTCCAGTGCGTATCTATCAGGAGCTAGCGGAGTATGGACTCTTGTTTGATTTCCTTACAGATTTCATGGCCGATGCGTTTGAAAACGACGAAGAATTCCGGAAAGAAATGTATAGAATTATGCTTGCAGCCTCCCTTAAGCTAATTTCCGGGCTGGAATTTTACATGCTTCAGGATCTGTCCAAGGCGCTTTCTTATTTTAATACCGTAACACAATCATGCAGACAACCAAAGCTGTCGGACCCGATATAGTAGAACTATTTGATATTATTCGTATGCAGGCGCAGGAATATACTGAAGCCTTTGCAATTATCAGACAGGAAGCCACTACTGCCCGTGAGCAGCGCGAAGCAATGCAGAAAATGGTTAGGAAGTTTGAGCAGGATCATAACTTCGCTATGACTGAGCTACGCGAAATGGTTGATAAAACACTACAGGTCTTCGAGGAAAAAACCAACTATATCCGTAAAACTCACTCAGAGCTTGCCCAGATACATAGTCTACGACAGAATCTGGAAGAACTCCGCACTACTTTTGGCAGCCATAATTCCAGGCTTGAAGCTGCAACAAAAGGCGTCCATAAGTTAGTAGAGCGCCAAGTAGGGGAAGAATTTAGCAAACTTGAGCGAAAGGTGGCACATCGCCTGAAGCAAGACCAGGAAGACATTGCAATGTTTGATAAGCGGCTGCAGGCAATTCAGGATTATCAGCGCCGTGAACTGAATACGATAGGTGAAGACGTGGATGATTTTAAAAACAAGATCACCGAAACGAAGTATATCGTAGACGAAACGCAAAAGATCATTGAATTTATGATCTCGCGCGCCGAAGCTGATTTTGAGTTGAAAATTGAGCAAATGGAAGTAATGCTGGAAGAGCAGAAAAAAGCTTTAAAAATCACGTCATTGCCAAAGATGGAATCCCAGTCTTCCAGCCCTGCTGACCAACTTTCCGCACTGAATTCACGTATGGACAAGCGGATCAAACAGTTAGAAAAAAGGCTTTCGACAATTACAATAGCCACGGCTTTTGCTGCAATTGTCTTTTTTATTATGTTCGCGCTTGTTGCATTCCGGGTGATTTAGCTTTAAAACTACCTTTAAAGCTTGTAGAACATCTAAGGTGTTGCTCCGGAAACTGTGAACATAAACCTCGGCTTTTCCACCTGGGACAGACGTGCTGTAATGTCAAAACGGAAAAAAAGCAGCAGCCTGTTAAAACCTAATCCCGCTTCGTAATAGAATTTATCTGATGTTGAGGCAGTTGTTGGAAGCAGCGTTTGCGTGTATCTGCGTGTCTCTTTTGAAAAATCTGTCCAGCCGATATTGCCGAAAGTGATAAATTCTATGCCGAAGGACGCTACATTTGGGATACGCAGTAAGCCCGGAATGATCTCGCCCCAATTGTGCTCCGCCGCAATATGAAAATACCTGTCGCCGTAAAACTCCTTCACGCGCATTCCCCGCAAAACGCCTTCACCTGCAGTAGAGGAAGCTGCTGATTCCATGGAAAAGAACTTCTGGGGCGGCGTTTGTCCGTTGGTAAAACCCGCCATGACGCGAGTACTAAGTTTCCAGAGGAAAAAGGTAGGCGTGCGGAGTATCATGGAAAAATGATATTGCTGGTAATCGAATGAACTTTTTAAAAGGGAAGAATTAGCAAATTCGGTTCGGAGCTGCATACCAAAATCTGAAATTCTCCGCCAGGAATTAAAACGATAATTAATCTCACCGCCAACGGAACGCAGCGTTCCTGTAAAAGCCGCAGGATTATCACGAAATTTACGCCCACGCCCAAAAACCGCAAACTGCTCATTTACCGCTGCCGCTTCGTGAAATTCATTTTTAAAGAAAAGCCGGAAGCCTGACGGCCGCGCGAACATTTCCCGCCGGATAAAACGCAGCTGACCGAAACCTGCCTCAAAACCAATCTCGCCGCCGTCTGAATAGTAATAATCGCCGTAATCATTTTTAAAAAGAAGTGCAAGGGAGGTGATCCCCGCCGCCGTTACTGCGTATGGATTGTCACGCCGCGCCACCCGCCGGTAATATGACGCATCAACGGCAAACCGTCCATACTCGTCCAGGTGTTGTTTTAACAGCGCTTCTCCGTAGAAACGCTTATCAGCGAAACCATAGCCGGTTTTACCACGCATGATGGTATTGTCCGTGAGCGAATCCACCAGACCGATGCCTAGATATGCTCCGTGTACGCGGTTATAATGAAAAATATCTTCGAAACCTGTAAATGGTGCCCGGTTGAGCCGCTGAATAACGCGCGTAACATCGCCAAAAAAGCGGTCAATAACAGTAGCATTTAGAACTGAGTCGGGATTATCACGTTCCTGCTGGATCACGTTATATGCTTCAACTTCTTCGACACGTAGCGGCAACACATTATTTTCACGCCAGAATGTACTATCAAAAACCTCCGCATATTTCACACTTTCTACACGCCGCCGCTCAAAAAGCTCATCGGCAAGCGGCTTGTTGAATTCGTAGTCATAAGCGACATTTTCAATGTTAAAATCTACACGTGGCGCAAAGACCCACAAGATTCCAGCTTCAGCCGACGTCCAGATGCGAAGGCCTGCAGGCATGATAAATTTATCAAATTCATCGAAACGTTGCCTGTAGGTAAGCTTTGCATCAAATGGCAGTTGTACAGCGCGGTTTGGTGTTAGTTCGGCCTCGATGGGAATTGCGCGGTCAGCGTCCACATTGATATAACCTTCAAAAAGTTTGCGCTGGCTGGTCGCAGGATTAACCTTAATTCTCGAGACAGTTCGCTCTCCATCGTAGGTTTCACGTTCCAGTACAAAGTCATAATAATCAATCGCATCGAGGTGAAAGGGCGTTGCTATCTCCTGGTTTAGCAGCTGCACGTAGTCATCGTACGCGTTAATATTCGTGCCAAAGCTCACAAAATTCGCCCCCGGAGGAATATTTGCGCTCTGCCGCCGCTGAATAATTTCATTGAAATACAAATCTGGCTTTTTAAAGTATCCTTTTG
>DASPKH010000084.1:0-2732 GCA_035628175.1 Patescibacteria group bacterium | reverse complement strand
TCCGGCTCAATTTCGCGTTTTAAAACTTTCAAACGCTGAGCGATCCATGATGGCAGGTCACGCTCATACACTTTCGGAAATTCAATCCACGCACAGTTCTGAAGCAGCAGATTGTACGGAAATTTCGCCGAGCGCATTTTCTTTTCGCCTTTTTCATGCTGTTTTGCATTTTTTAAAAGCGCGGCCAGGCCACTGAGCTCCGGCAGGTTGGCCTTTAAAATAAGGACAGTTGTTTCTGGCGGCCTAGTGAAATATTTTGTAAAAGGAGATTTTTCGGCGGTGGCTTTTGCGATGCGTCCGGCGGTGAGTTTTTCAAAATGCCTGACGATAACAGCGCGCCTGTCGCTCATCATGGGATAGGCCATTGCCATATCCACAAGTGCATCGGGCGTGAGACTTTCCCCATCGAGAAAATCCATGTTGAAGTCGGAAATGCCACTTTCGTATAGCGCTTTTAAAAGTTTATTGTAGGATTCTTCCAGCAGAAATTCCTCCTCACCGAACATAAGCAGGACAGGAGGGAAGTTTTTAGAGCTAATGACTGTGTTGAGGCTTTCAAGCATTATTGTTCAGAACGCGGTGGCTGAACGTCTGAGTTTTGGCCCGGACTTTCGCCGTTCTCCATCCCTGACAGATCCACCGTTATCTCATTATCGTGGTCGAAAGCATCTTTTTTGGGAGTGTCCGGTGTTGTTTGCGTATAATCAGAGGGCAGTCTCAGGCCCCCGTGGGTTTGATGCCCATTCGTAGTATGTTTGTGCCGCGTAATAGCTTTTTGGATTTTCTGAATGGCCGTAGCGGTCTCAAACGGTTTTAAAAGGAATTCATGAACACCGAGCGAAGCAAATTTTAAAACAGTTTCCTTATCCGAAAGGCTGGTGCAAATAATCACAGGAACTTTTTTTAGACCTTCAATTTTTCTGATCTTTTCAAGCATGGAAGCGCCATCCATAACAGGCATGAGCATGTCCAGAATAATGAGGTGTGGAATCATCGTCTTCAGTGTCTCAAACGCCTGAACAGGATTAGCCGCCTCGGTGACGTTATAGCCAATCTTTACAATTATACTTTTTAAAAGATTGCGGAGTGAAATGTCGTCATCCACAATCATAACGGTGATATCTGTATCCATATTGCCCCTTTAAGCGTTCCTTTTATCCTGCCATCCTTGCAAAGTTCTTGCATTTTTCCAACTTTTAAAATACGTAAAGTTACGTATAATCACTGTTTTCCAGTACGTATTGCCAATTGATGAAAAATACTTTTAAAATGCAAACATCATGCCAAATAAATTTACCGTTCTGTACGTTTAGGATCAAGTGCATCGCGCAAACCATCTCCGAGCAAATTAAAACCAAACACTGCAAGAGCTATTGCAATACTCGGATATAGTGTCATTCCCCATTTTGCTCCGGCGATATAGCCACGTCCATCATTAATCATCTGTCCCCAGGAAGGTGTCGGGGGTTGTACTCCGAGGCCGAGAAAACTCAAACTAGCTTCTGCAATAATAGCTGAGGCAAATCCAGCTGTGGCAAGGATAATAATGGGTCCGAAGGCATTGGGCAGCATGTGCCGGAAGATCGTCCGGTTCACTCCATAGCCAAGAGCGCGCGTTGCCTCTACGTATTCTTGCTCACGCAGAGAGAAGAACTGTCCACGGACGATACGTGCAATATCAACCCAGCTCGAAAGCCCGATGGCGATAAATGTAGGGAATAGTCCTTTGCCCAATACTACTGAAAGCGCGATGGCAAGGAGAATAGTGGGGAAGGACCATACGACATTTACAAACCACATAATGACATCATCTACCCAACCACGAAAAAAACCCGCCAGGGCACCTAGTATCACGCCAATGGCAAGCGCAATAAGCTGCGAAACGATAGCAACACGGAGGCTGATATTAGCGCCATACATTAGGCGGCTCAGCATATCGCGCCCGAATTGATCAGTGCCCAAGAAATATGTCGGAGTAGTATGCCATTCATTTTTACTGCTCCCGGCAAGCTCGCTTTTTGGAACAATAAGCTGATTGCCAATAAAATCTACGTACCGAACCGAGTCGCCAGCAATTGTATACGATTGTATTGGCACCTGTATCGGCTCGTCAGGACGAGAGATATTCCTTTTTAAAAGCAGGTTGCCTTTAAAAAAACTTGGTTTTACAGCATATTCAAGCACCTGCAGTGTTGGGTCGACCGGTCGAATGACAGGCGCGAGCAGGGCGACAACGACGAGCAGAACGATGATGACGAGACCGATCATCGCACCGGTATTTTTTCGCAGGCGCTTCCAGGCCAGTTGCCACAGGCTTTTGCTTGCGCGCTGCTCTTCCAGTTTTCGTTCTTCTTCTGTAAGTGTTGCCATGTAGTAAGACTTTTTTGCTGTCGATAGTTGGGAAAGTTTTAAAATCCTGATTTTATCCTAATTTAACCCTTGGATCGAGGAATGTATACAGTATATCTACAGCTACATTTACAAGTACAAAGATTATTGCAGTAAAAAGTACAGTGCCTTGGATCAGCGGGTAATCCAGCTTTTCAATTGCACTTATGGCAACTGTTCCGATGCCCGGCCAGTTGAAAATATATTCTATAAAGAATGTACCGGCAAGGAGCGCTGCAAACCAGGCGCTTATTGTTGTAATAACAGGATTAAGCGCGTTGCGGAGAGCATGGCGCATTACAACGCTAATTGGCTTTAAACCCTTTGCTTTTGCTGTGCGGATA